>JAJOKK010000153.1 GCA_021129875.1 Candidatus Bipolaricaulota bacterium | reverse complement strand
CTCCTGGGGGGTGCAGTATTCGAAGAGGGACTTACTACACCCCCCGAGGCGGCAAAATGCTTGAAACTGGGGTTGGGATTGAAGACGAGCAGTAGGAAGGGTTTACGTAACAGGTTGTAATGAACCCATAAAGCTGGACCCATTTTTGCCTGCTTTTAGTAACATTGAAGCGGCCGGACGGGATGTTGCAAGGTGATCCTTGGGATGGTAGTAGGTCTAGTTTCAGGTTCAATACCACCCCCAATCTACTGCACCCCTCGAGTCGCGAAGGATGTGTATCTCCTTGACCCCCAGCGCTACGTCGTGTTGTAAAGCAGGATCGAAGATCGATTGAAGCTTGCTCGCGCGAACATGGTTCAAGGCGCCAAGGATTGAGAATGGTGCAGCTATAGCGTGACAGCCGGCCAACCTTCCGCTTGCCTGGCGATCGATCGGATCCTCTCCCAGTTCGACGATCTCTGGCTGAACGGACAGGAGACATACAAACACGTTGTGTCCACCGGGCGAGGCATATCACCGTGGGAGGACGTGAAGGGGTAAATCTATCCTCGGAACAGAGGCATTTGTTGAGAGCCTCCCCAGAGCATTGGGGGTGAAGGAGTGTTTAGATGACAACGTTTGGTGTCTCGCTCGAGTTCAGCTGATATGCTACTGCCAGCCGCCGATTGGGGAGATACGAACAAGCAGAATCTGGCGATCTCCAGTGTCAGAGCGCAAGGTTTGATCCCAATCTGCGATCCGCTTGACAACGACCGTGATTCGTGCTATGATTTTGCGAATAAAAAAGTCATTGCCTCATGGGGTCATGGAGGTGGCGATGCCACGAGCGTTCACCGAGCAAGAGCAAGAGCAGATCCACGACCGCCTGTTGGAGGTCGGGGGCGAACTCTTTGCCCGTTACGGGCTGAAGAAGACGAACATCGGCGACCTGACTGAACCGCTCGGGATCGCCAAGAGTAGCTTCTATCGGTTCTACGACTCGAAGGAGGCGCTGTACGCGGAGCTGTTGATGCGCCGGTTTCCGGCAATGATCGACCGGCTGATGGCTGTGTCGTTCGAGGCGACCGATGATATCCGCGAGGCGATCGTGCGCTATCTCAAGGCGCTGGTCGATCTGATCGAAACAGATGAGCTTGCTCGCACTCTGCTAGTGGAACCACAGACCGTTGCGCAGCTCATGGCAAAACAGAACTTCAAGGATTTGCAAGAACAGTCAGGGCCGCTTCTCGAACCGCTCTATCGTGTCTTCCGCGAGGCGCAATCCGCCGGGAAGATGGTCGAGGATGATCCGCAGGTCCTGGTACAGGTGCTGGAGCTGATCACGGTTCTTCCGCTGTACAAACAGGGAATTGATCCGGCGAAATATCCGGCGCTACTCGACACGGTTACTCGTGTTATTGCCGACGGACTGACCTGTCCGGCAAGGAGAAACCACCGATGAATAGAACGAACCTACAGATGGCTTGGCGCGGACTGTGGAGCCACCCGAAGCGGACTGCGCTGATGATCTTCATCGTCGCTTTTGCCGGTCTGTCAGTGATCCTGATGTGGGCGATCAGCGATGGCTGGATCCTATCGATGACCGATGTCCAGATACGGCTCGATCAGGGCGCGATCCGCGTCTTCGCCGCCGGCTACCGGGATGACCCAACCCCGGTACGTGGAATGAGCGATGAGGGTCTACCCGCGGTCTTCGATGCGGTCGTTGATCTCCCTGGTGTCACTGCTACACCGCGTCTCTTTGTCTCCGGGCTTCTGCGCAGTGCTCACGGGGCGAGAGGTGTGGAGGTGCGCGGTGTTGATCCGGTCGAGGAACAACGGGTCACTGACCTGCATCAGCGGATGGTCGAGGGGCGATACCTGGTCGGTCGCGGGGAGCTCGTCCTCGGTCTTGAGTTGGCCCAAACACTCGACATCCGCGTCGGCGAGCGCGTCGTCATCGTCGCCCAGGGAGAGGGGGGCGTACAGTCGATTCCGTTCTCCGTCGTTGGGTTATATGCAACCGGGATGGCACGGCTCGACAGGCGGACCGTGCTGATCGATCTTGACGACGCTCGCACCCTTGCCGGGGTCGGCGGGGCGACTACAGTGGCGATCGGCCTTGCGCATGGGCGCGATCCTGTACGAACGGATGCCCTCCTCACCGAGCGGCTTGGGGCCGATTTTGAGGTCCTCACCTTTATGGAGGCGAATCCGCTTATCGCCGATCTGATCGGCGTTGTTGCCGTCGAGATGTCGATCCTCACGTTCCTTCTCTCCATTCTGGCCGGGTTCGGGGTAGCGAGTACCGCCCTCTTCTCCATCTTCGAGCGGACGCAGGAGTTCGGGGTGATGCTGGCAATGGGGATGACCCCGCGCCGACTGTCGCGGATGGTGGTCACGGAATCGGTCCTCGCCTCAGCGATCGGCTTTGCAATTGGGGCGACGATCGCCTATCTCCCGGTCGTCTATCTGGCCCGTGTCGGGATCCCGATCGGGGATATGGCAGCGGCGGTGGAGGGGTTGGGGATGCCGGAGAGGATCTATGCGTCCATCTCCGGCTGGTATTGGCTGTTCAGCCTCTCGGTGGTCGTCATCATCGGTGCGATCGCCGCGCTACATCCGGCCAGGCGGGCGGCCCGCTTGCAGCCGGTGGAGGCGATCAGGGACCTGGCATGAGCCTGAGAACGTCGGGCAGAAGGCTCGGTCTTGACGGAAAGCAAGTATGAACAGGAGGTGTGTTATGAAGCGATCAATCTTTGCCGGTCTTCTCATTGCCCTCTTCATCCTGTCGGGATGGAGCGTGGCTGCGGATGAGGTCTCACCTCTTACGATTATGGAGCGGGCGCGGGCGATCTGGACGGTCGAGTCTTTTCACGCCGTAGTCGGCTGGGAGATTACGACCGCAGAAGAGGTTCAGACCGTATCGATGGAAGTCTGGATGGTCGGCGTCGACACAGCGCTGATGCGTATCCTCGCCCCGGAGGAGGAAGCAGGGACAGGATACCTGCTATTGGGCGATGAACTGTGGTACTACTCGCCGCTGATCGGCGAGGCGATTCCGTTGCCGGCGATCCTCCTCCACGAGGGGCTTCTTGGGTCGGGGATGGCCCTCGACGATCTCTTCCGCGGTGCGCTCGCCGATCGTTACCGGATAGAGTTCGCCCCTGATCAGCCGGATACCGGATACGTGCTGCACCTCTATCCGCTCCCGGGCGAGCCGCTTGTCTACGGCCGGTTGGTGGTGACCCTGCGCGCGGATTACGCGGTCCAAAGGATTGAATACTATGATCAGCGGGAGGGGCTAATTCGGACCGCCCTCTTCTCCGAGATCACTGCGATCGGTGACCTGCTGATCCCGTTTGTGGTGACGATCGAGGATGCGGATGGCGATCGTACGGTCCAGACGATCAAGTCACTGGTGCCCGATCTGGAGATTGACCCGGCGATCTTCACAATCGAACACCTGGAAGGGGACTGAGGAGATGAAGGCGGCGATCAGGCATCTATTGCGCAACCGCAGGCGGAGCATCCTGGCTCTGGCTGCGGTGATTGTGCCGGTCTTTCTGCTGGTGCTGGTGCTGGCGATGGTCGGCGGGATGGAGCGCGATATGTTCTTGAACACGATCCGCTTCGAGACCGGACATTTGCAGGTACGTCGCGAAAGCGAGCGGCCGAAAGGAGGGGCGCTGCCACTGATCCGTGATTCGGCGGCGCTCGTTGACCTCGTTGGGGCGACGGAAGGGGTCGAGTGGTATATGGTGCGTCTCGAGCTGCCTGCACTGGCTGCTTCGCCCGATCGATCGGTGGGTATCCTGGTGCAGGGGGTCGATCCGGATCGAGTCAAACGGATCAGCCCGATCTATCGGATGATCGAACAGGGTCGTTACCTCGAAGCTGGCGATGACGGGGTTGTCGTCGGTGTGCAGCTTCTCAAGATGCTCGGCTTGGCCGAGGGAGATGGGCTGATCCTGTTGGGAGCACATCCTGATGTGGGGATGGGCGTCGCCCGGCCGGCGATCGTTGGGATCTTCAATCCTCTCGATCCGGAGCTTGGCCGCGTGATCGTCCAAGTCGACCTTGCCGTGGCCCAGCGGCTCGTACGCGCGCCCGGGGCGATCACCTCGATCGTGGCTCAGGTGGGCGGGGTCGACGGCCCGTGGGACGCGTGGAAGATCGACCAGGTCGTCGCCCGGCTTGCCGAGCGAATACCGGACGGCTACGAGGTGATCGGTTGGGCAGAACTCGCTCCCGAGTTCGCCGGATTCATGCGGATCCTGCGCCCGCTTACGTACGGTATTATGGTCATCTTCTTTCTGCTCGGCGGGTTCGTCGTGCTGAACATCCTCTACCTTTCGATCCTCGAGCGGACACGAGAGCTGGGAGTGATCGCCGCTCTCGGCGCCACGCGCGCACGGGTGATGTCGATGGTCCTTTCCGAGGCGACGATCATCGCCTCAGTCGGGGCGGTCGTTGGAGCGCTCTCCGGGGCGGGCCTTGTTGGGCTGATCGAGCGGCTCGGCGGGATCCCTTTGCCCGGGCTGTATACGGAGATGATGGCGATGATGGGGATGGAGACTGTCCTGCGACTGCGGATAACCGGAGTGGAGATCGTCCTCTCTGCATTGGCGATGATCGTGGTGGCGGTACTTTCTGCCTGGTACCCGGCATTCAAAGCGGCAAAACTTGAACCAGTGGAGGCGATGCGTCATGCCTGAGCAGCTGTTGCTTAATACGATTGACCTAAAGAAGGTCTACGAGACGAAAGGGGCGTCGACCATCGCGTTGGACGGGGTCGATCTCGAACTGCATGCCGGTGAATTCACGGCCATTGCCGGTCCATCGGGATCCGGGAAGTCGACCCTGCTGCACCTGTTGGGCGGGCTCGACCGGCCGACTGCAGGGGAGGTGCATCTGGACGGGGTTGCGCTTGCCGGGATGTCGCGCGATGAGCTTGCACGGCTGCGGCTACACAAGGTGGGGTTCGTCTTTCAGGCGTACAACCTGATCCCTGTGCTCACCGTCCTTGAGAACACGGCATTTACAATGGAGCTGCAGGGGATCGCCCGCAACGAGCGGATCAAACGGGCACGGGCGATCCTCGCCGAACTGGGGATTGAGCAGTACGCCGATCAATTTCCCAACCGTGTCTCCGGCGGCGAGCAGCAACGGGCTGCTGTCGCCCGCGCCGTGGTCGCCGAGCCGTCGATCGTCCTTGCTGATGAGCCGACCGCCAACCTCGACTCCAAGACGAGTCTGGCGCTGATCGAGATGATGCGCCGATTGAACGAAGAGCACGGGGCGACCTTCCTCTTTGCCACCCACGACTCCCGCCTCCTCGACCGGGTCGACCGTCTCCTCACCCTGGTCGACGGCCGCGTCACCACAGATGAACATCGCTGACCCGTAACGATAACCCCTATCGCCCCCCTCTACGGGAGAAGGCGCTCCTTGGTCTGCGAGAGCGGCCGTGCTATCATCTGTTGACAGGAGCGTTTTGCCCGTGATCGGATTGCTCTTTATACCGGGAGGGAGATATGAATAGAAGGTTGAAGGTTGGACTGTCGATCGGCGTGGGGGTATTCCTACTCCTCGCGTTCACTGGACTGATCGGTGCGCAGGTATTCCTTGCGTCCACCAGCGTTCCCCAGGAGCGGCAAGTAGCGATCAACGAGGTCGCATGGGGGGGCGGCCGCGGCGCAACCAGCGGCGAATGGATTGAGCTTCTTAACCTGACCGACAGGGCGGTCGACCTTGATGGGTGGCGCCTGGTCTCGTCGGATCGGAGCCCGGAGATCTTCCTTCGGGGTCTGATCGATCCTGTGCAGAGATACCCTGTACTGTCCGGGGGGGTCTACCTCCTCGAACGGGACGATGATGACACGGTCCTAGATATTGTTGCTGATCTTATCTACACCGGTGCGCTGCGCGACGGCGGCGAGACCCTGTATCTGATCGATCCTGCAGGGAATATCGTCGATACTGCGAACCAAGAGGGGGGTCCTTGGCCGGCCGGGGCCGGCGGCGACGCTCCGCGCACGATGGAACGTATCGACCCCACCGGGGCCGACGATCCGGCGAACTGGGCGACCTCGATCGACTACGGCACCCCACGGGCGAAGAACGCAGCCTTCAACTTCCCCCCTCGTGCCGTCTTCTCCTTCGATCCTCTCCGCGCCAGTCCCGGAGAGACGGTATCCTTCGATGCGAGCAGCTCGTACGACCGATGGGGGAAGATCGTTGCCTATCGGTGGGATTTTGGCGATGGACTGCTCGGAGAGGGACAGATAACGAGCCATGCGTTCATCGAAGCTGGGATATACACAGTGGCCTTGGTCGTCGAGGACGACAGAGGGGGCTGGGCAAAGAGAGCGAAAGAGATACATATTGCCATCAACGAGCCTCCCCGGCCTGACTTCAGTCTGAGAGCGGCCTCATCTAGCCGGATCCTGCGGAGCCTGGATGAGATCCTGTTCTTCGATGAGTCCTACGACCCGGACGGCGAGGTGGTCGGTTGGGAATGGAAATTCGGGGATGGCTCGCTCGGGGAGGGACAGACCGCGTCCCATACGTACGCCCGTGGAGGTTACTATACGATCACCCTCTGTGTTACCGATGATCATGGTGAGAGGGTCTGCCGGGCGAGGACGATCTTTATCCATTCGCGGGTTCCGATCGCTCTCTTTGAGTTCGTCCCTGAGGTTCCGAATACAGGAGGGGAGGTCCTCTTCGACGCGGGCGGGTCGTTCGACCTGGACGGTTACGTAGTCCGTTACGACTGGGACTTCGACAGCGACGGGACTATTGACCTCTCCACCGATGATCCGACGGCTGTTCATGTGTTCCCGATAGGAGGCGAGCACGTGGTCACGCTCGCGGTCGTCGATGAGCATGGGATTCTCTCGCTCCCGTACTCCGATACGATTTACGTCAACAAAGACCCTGTCCCTGCGTTTCAGGTCTCCAACTTCTTCCCGGATGAGCTCGAAACAGTATTGTTCACCGACCTCTCGCACGACCCCGATGGCAATATCATCGCGTGGCATTGGGATTTTGGTGACGGCGCGACCGGTGAAGGACAGATTGTCTCGCACGCCTACCAGGACGATGGGGTGCAGACCGTCACCCTCACCGTGACCGACGATAATGGGGCGCAGGCTAAACTGTGGGCGGAGATTACGGTAAAGAACCTCCCACCGGTAGCCCACCTTGATGTCGAGATTGCGAGAAGATACACCGATGATACGTTCGTATTCGACGGTTCGAGATCGTACGATCGCAGCCCGCGTGGAGTGATCGTCCTCTATGAATGGGACCTCGGCGCGGATGGGACGTACGAGAAGACTACCACCACCCCGATGTTCAGACACAGTTATGCCGACGACGGTACGTACAAGGTCCGGTTGAGGGTGACCGATGACGACGGAGCGACTGCTCTTTCGAATACGATCACCCTTTTGGTGGATAATCGAGCGCCCAGATGCGAGTCGATCTGTTGGACTCCCTTAACTCCGACCGATGCGGAAAGAGTCGAGTTCTCCGCGGTTGTGAGCGACCGAGATGGGCGGGTCGTCGGTTGGCGCTGGTGCTTTGGGGACGGCACGACCTCGACCGAGCAGACCCCGACTCACTTTTTCCCAAATGACGGGGAGTACACGATCAGCCTGGTCGTACGCGACGATGATGGAAAAGAGTCTATCTCCTGTACCCGGACGATAACCGTGACGAACGCCCCGCCGGTCGCCTTGTTCAGTATCTCCATCGCCTCGCCGCGGGTCGGCGAAATAGTGCGCTTCACCGACCTGTCCTACGATCCGAGCCTGGCAGGGAAGATCGTCCATTGGGCCTGGAATTTCGGCGACGGAACGTTCTGTCCGGGGACGCCGGGCGGGTGCGGCGTGGGAGACGTTCACAGTCCTACCCGCGTTTACACCGCTGCCGGGACGTACACGGTCACCCTCACCGTGATCGATGATGACGGCGCGATCACCGCCGTAGCGAAAGTAATAACGGTCAGCGAATGACGGGGAGATTGTAATCGGTATTTGAAACTGTTGTGTAAACCTCTTCTCCTTGTAAAACAGAAGCTTTCACCGCCGAGAACGCGGAGCACGCAGAGAGTGAAACGAGATCATTAATGCTCTTCGGCGTTTTGAGTGGGTAGGTGGAAGTTTTCGATCCTGCTCGTCGTGAG
>JAJOKK010000017.1 GCA_021129875.1 Candidatus Bipolaricaulota bacterium | reverse complement strand
AAATGGATCCACTCGTTGACCTCCGGAGATGGGGGCGAGAAGGTGAACGCAGCGACCGGAGGCTGATTGACCGGAGCGAGCGGGGCGAGCATTGCGCGGATCGTGCGCGTGCGCCCGCCGATGATGAAGAAATTGCGGCTCCAATCGCGGTAACCACTCTTGCTCAGACCGATCTGGTGGAACCCCTGCCGGAGGTGTATGGTCCGCGGTGTGATTCCGACGAACGATCCGTTTATTGTGATCCATGCGCCGCTCGGCGTCGAAGTGATGGTCAGCGCCCCGTGAGGTGGTGGGGTTCCGACGACGACCTCGTAGCTGGTCCAATCCACGGCCCACAACGGCTCGGGGATGATCCCCAAGATCTGCACTTGAAGGTGGATTTTAAATGCCGCAGGGTCCACGCTCAGAAGAGGGAACGGACCGGGCCTATGCACGCCGATCTCGAGCGGCTGCTTACTGGCGACTATCTGGAGATGCGCCGTCCCCACCGGCTCGCTTACGATCAGTTGGTAAGCGGGTGAATCCGGAATCGTATGTTGTCCGGCACGCACGTGGTTGTGCCCTGAGAAGTCGTTGGGAAAGATTCGGACTATCTCGCCGTGGGCGTTGATACTCCAGATATATATGTATGCATCTTCGTTTACCTCAAAATGCACCTGCACGTTCTCGTTCACCGCATAGACGCCGCGATCGAGCCAGATACGTACCGATAGACCGGCCGGATCGGGCGGTTGCACGATAATCCCCAGCGGAGCGACCGGTTGCGCAAGGGCAACGATACTCAGCAGGACGAGAAGCCCAATAGCCATCCCTGCGATCATCCATCGTTTATTAGTCATTCTGTCTTCCCCCTTGGTTATTTGATACTTTTCAATACTTAAGTGCCTTAAGTACTATTTCCGTTAATTCTCTAGGGTCAATTCGTTCCAGAACGAGCTCGACATCCTCTATCGGAATGACCGGCCTGACGAGCTCGGCGAGACTATGGAGCCGGCAACTCAGGTTTGCGAGAATACGATACCCTTCGAGCGGGCTCCCTCCTCCCTCTACATAATCGGCCAAGAAATCGGCGATCTCGCTCACCAGGCGATTGAACCGGCTGCGAGGGAGGAACGGGGATACCGCTTGCGCCTCCTCCGGGACGCCGAAGATCCGCTCCGCGTAGAGAAGGTCCCTCACTGCAACGAGCAGGGTCCTTCGCTGGACAATCCCCAGTATCCGTGGATGCCCTCCTACGCCATTGAGGATCACATTGAAGGGGATTGTTCGCGCCAGCCCCTCCTGCACCTTGTTCACCAGGGTATTTACCGGGAGATGATCGTCCAGGGTGTCGGAGATGACTAGGAGGATCGCTTCCTTCTCCGTCTTATTCCCCTCTGCGGCGACGAGACGCGCCAGCAGGCGAAGCATCTGCGCCGGGTCGATGCTGCCTTGCGCAAACCCGCGCTCAAACGCAGCTATGATTCTCGCTTCGTTCGTCAACGAGAGGGCGGTGAGGGCCTGCTCCACGTCAGCAGTGGAGGGTGCAGCATGGACAAGCCCTCCGCCCAGAACGGATCCGAGGATGAGCACGAGGAAGAACCGCTCTATTATACGCCTCATACGTCATCACCGACCCGGCCGATGTAGCGCACGGAGTTGTACTCCCCGAAGCTGCGAACGTGCGCGTCGGCGAGAGGATCATGTCCCCACCACCGGCCGTCGATCACGAATGCGTACTCGTGCCGACCGGGAGAGAGCGTGATATTCACCGTCCATACCCCGTCTCCATCAGCATCGGCGAGAGGGGTTTCATCCCAGTCGTTAAAGCTACCAACCACGACAACGCTCTGTGCCTCGGGAGCGGGGATGACGAAGAGGATCTCGTTCTCCCCCGCCCGGGCAGCGGGCGCAGGTCTGCGCAGCGCCGGAGCAAAGACAGGGAGATGATTACCGAGGAAGATCCCGACAGCGAGGAATATAACGGCGGTCGCCCCGATCACGGAGACCTGAGCAAAGCGCCCCCCACGGGTCGGCGCCAATAACCGTTTGAGTAGATCGAACGGACCGCTCCTGGGGAGCCGCCCGGACATCTCGGTGACGATCCTCTCTTCCAGCCCCTCCAGACAGAAGGACTCTCTTTCAACCTCTTCGTGGAGGAGGTCAGTCAGTAGCCGATCAAGATTATCCGTCTTCATACGTGGGTCACCCCCTCATTTTCCAGTACATGTTTTAACCTTATCTTACCTCTATGAATCCGTGTCTTTACCGTCCCCTCCGGGAGGGAGAGAACTTCAGCAATCTCCTTATATGACAGATCATTATAGTAGCGGAGGACAAGAGGAGCGCGGTAGTCGTACGGAAGACTATCGATCCCGCCGCGAACCTGCGCCGCGCGATCCTCCTGCGCCACAATCTGCGCCGGGTCATTCCCCCCATCGATCTGAAGCGGGGGGGGGGCGACCGGATGGTAACGGCGATAGCGGAGCCGGTTGCGGCAGAGGTTGGATGCGATTGTGAACAGCCAGGTAGAGAACTTCTTATCCAACCGGTAGCGCCGTAGGTTGACATAGGCGCGGATGAATGCGTCGTGCGTCAGGTCCTCGGCATCGGCCCGGTTACGCAAAAAACCAAGGCACAAGCCGAAGACGGCCTCTTTGTAGCGGGAGACGATCTCCCCCCAGGCCTCGGTCTCACCTGCCAATGATGCTCTCAATAGACTCACCTCATCTTGCACGCGGTACACGCTGTTTTCCTTCCTCCTCGTCGTAATATACACCCTTTTCCCAGAAAAAGTTTCACCCCCGCGATTTTCGCACGCCTCCATGGTCGGGGAAACCCTGGGGAGAAGCGCTGAAGAGACTTGCTTGGGGCTTAGGTCGGTTGTCTATACGAACAGACAAGCCTATAGACCTCTTGTGGAGCGTGAGAAACTCATTGGAAATGGCAACAGACCCTGCCCCCGTGGAATAAGCTCACTGGTCTTGACTTCATGGGGCCGAGGCTAATAGCATGCCGGCGGGACGCCGGCGCTCCCCGGATCGCTGTTCGCCCACCTTTACGCGAAAGGACTCGTCGGCCACCCCATCTTGTGCGCCAAAGTTTCCCATACGCATAGAATGGCAGTCATCCAAACCTCCAGTAGCTCGGTAGGTTGCACGGTATACAGCCAAGTCTCTGGCTGTGGAGCCGGGAAAGACCATTTTTATAGGCATATCTTACATCGTCAGTCACTGTAACCTAGCTCAAACAGCCGACGTAAACCACGGTATGTGCTCTCCGAGCGACGGGCCTCCCGCCCGATCAGTACGACACCTTCGGCGTCAAACACCTTGTAGATAACCCGATAGTCCCCTACTCGCAGCCGGTAGGTATTCAATTCTAGTTGTTTGACACCAGAATGACGTGGATCGTCAGCCAGTCTCTGCACCGCCTCGGCAACGCTCTGCCGGTCAAGAGGAGGAATGCGGCACAATTCCCGTTTGATTTGGCTGCTGGCCGTCTCAATCCGATATATCACCTGCCGACTGTCTCCTGGTTTTCAACCTCAGCCAAGGCTTCTTCAAAGGACTGACCGCCCCTGGCGCGCCATTTGGCCTCGACCTCGCTCATTGCTCGAATATCCTCCAGCTCCTCCAGCCGTTCCAGCAGGCGGTTGAGGGTCTCATAGCCAATGAGATAACCGGCCGGTCGACCGTAACGAGTGATCATCACAGGCTCACGGCTATCCTCTGCTTCATCCAACAATCGGGACAGGTTCTCGCGCACTTCGCGCACTGGCGAAATTTTCTTCAACAACATCTCATCACTCCCCGTACGCAGATCATCCGTGAATCAATTGCGTATCATTCTAGGCCGAATTGCCCCTTTTGGCAAATATAGAGATGTCTCGCGAGGGTCTTACCAGGCTAGTAATCCAACACTAGTTTCTGCTAAACCGCGGTCATGCCCCGACCTCTTAAGGATCGAATACCCGGGTACCGATTACCATATCACTGGTTGTGGGAATGAACGGCAGGATCTCTTCCTCGATGACGCCGACCGGATCGCCGATACAGTGAAGGACCCCGCCTACAAGGCGGGGCATCCTTCGCTGTTCTCGTGAACTGCTGCAGTTCGATCCGATTGGACCGAGCTGCAGGTTCTGCGGATGGTGCCGGCAAAGATCACCGTTGCGGCCAGCATTACTACGAGAGTAAAACCAGCTTCGCCCTCTGCTTGCGTACGCCTCCGCCTCTTAAAGGCGAGCAACGGTACAAACCTGTGAGATGAACGCCTGCGCGATACCGCCGACCGCATGTCGCACCGCGCCGCCTGTGCATCTACTGCATGATCACCCTTTGGAGGTGTGGCCGGTCATGGCGGTATCGAGGTCGACTACCTGCTCAACGCCGGCCGGGACAGCGATCGTCGAACCACGGAATGCATCGCCGATCGGTTCGCACGTGCCGCTTAAGTGCGCGGCGAGGAACGCCTCGGCAACAGCGAAGAATGACAGCCTGTTCTCCGGCCGGGCAAACCCATGCCCTTCGTCCGAATAGAGAGCGTATGTCACCGGAATGCCCTTCTCCTGCATTGCAGCGACGATCTGGTCGGACTCGGCCTGCTTGACGCGCGGGTCGTTCGCTCCCTGACCGATCAGCAGCGGTTTCTCGATCCGATCGACATGCGTAAGCGGTGAGCGCTCAACAAGGAAGGCACGCCCTTCTTCGGTGCGATGATCGCCGACACGCATGGTGAACATCTCGATCTGCGGCTGCCAGTATGGCGGGATCGACTCGAGCAGCGTCACCAGGTTCGACGGGCCGACGATGTCCACCCCACAGGCGAACAGGTCAGGGGTGAACGTCATCCCGACCAGGGTGGCGTAGCCGCCGTAGCTCCCGCCCATGATCGCCACCCGTTCCGGATCGGCAATCCCTGTATCGATCGCCCAATCGACTGCATCGACCAAATCGTCGTGCATCTTCGCGGCCCACTCATAGTTCGCGGAGTTGATGAACGCCTTGCCCAGCCCGGTGGAACCGCGGAAGTTGACGCTCATCACGGCATAGCCGCGGTTGGCAAGCATCTGATGGAGCGGGTCGTATCCCCAGGTATCACGGGCCCACGGTCCGCCGTGAACCAGTAAGACCATCGGCAGAGGGGTACCGGGTTTGGGCTCATCTCCGAATGCTGCAGGCAGGGTGTAGTAGCTGACAAGATCGAGCTTGTCGCGCGATTTGATCACCACCGGGTGCATCTTGGCGAGCGGAAGCCCTTCGAGCGCCTTGCGGTTGGTGAATAAGAACTGCGCATCCTTGGTGGCGCGGTCATAACGGTAGTAGCGAACCGGACCGTTGTCCACCGCATAGGCGACGATCCAGCAGCGATCGTCGAGGGTGCGGCCCACCACTTCGACATCGCCGTCTGAGACCCCGTGCAGGCAAGCAATATCTTCTTCGATCGACGAGTCGAGGATCTGCCATCTTTTGCGCTCATGAGTGAACGCAACCGCCTGCACGGTCTTCTCTGTGGGATGGATCATCAGACCGCTGACATCGGCCTGGGTGTCCTGAGCGAGCAGTCTCTGCTCACCTGTGTCAAGGTCGAGCGCCACCAGCGCCGCGGTATCGCGCTCGCGACTGTCGATCATGTAGAGCAACCGGCCGGTCTTGTCGAAGCCGATCGGCGAGGTGGTGAGCATGTCTTCCATCGATATCTTGATGAACAGCTCCCAGTCGTCCTTTGCAGTAGGTCTAAGGACCTCGCTCCCTCCATCGGGGGTCATCCGCATGGCAAAGCGAATGTTGTAATCATCGTCGGTGATGTAGCCGGCGAACTCGTCGTTTTTCTGGATAAGACGGCGTTCGCCGGTTTTGATGTCGATCAGATAAAGGTCGTGGAACTGGGGATCACGGTCGTTCAGCGCAACGATGATCTCATGTGGCATCTTGTGGCTGACCTGCTGGATCTGCGCATGCACACCCTCAAGAGGGGTGAGGTCCTTGGTCTGATTCGTAGTTAGATCGACACTGTACAGGTGCCAGTTCTCATCGCCCTCTTTATCCTGGATGTAGAGGATGTGGTCGTTGGTATAGGCCCACACGTAGAAACGGATGCCGCGCCCCTTGTCGTCAGTGGCCGGCCGGGCCGACGACGGATCATCGGCCGGCCCTACCCAGACGTTCAACACACCGTCTACCGGCGCAAGATAGCCGATCTTCTTTCCATCAGGGCTGATACTTGTCGACGCCTTATCTGGATTGCCGAACAGTACTTCACGGGGAATGAGCTGGGCGGTGTTACGGTCGGTCATCTTCTCCTCCTTGCAGATGGAGCAATCGCTGGTTGCACCAGTAGCCGGCAAGGCATTGGCCAGTGCAACCCATCGCTTTTCTCCCCTTTTTTTAAGTAAGAGGGGAGAGCCAAAGACAGATCGAACGCAGAGCAGTCTAACCGCTCTGTTAGAATATCTCAAAGCATTAGCGCAAACAGGTGCCGTCTCCGTGGGATTAGGGCTCTGCCTTGCGCCATTTCCAGGAGGTCTCTACCGATCTTAGGGAGGTTGAGAAGGTCGTCCAGAATGTCCACGCCCATCTCAGTCGGCTGAAGACATGGATACGACGGGTTCAGTGGTGTGGCGACGAAATCGCTGGGTAGACAATAATCTACAGCGTCAAGATTCGGTTGGATCCTGTAGAAATCCGCAAGCAGACTTAGAATCACCACACGTCGAGTCACAATCATATCGTCCTCTGGCAAGCCTGGTTTAACGGATTTCCTTGATTTCTCGTGGGTCAACGGGTGCAGGGCAGACGAAAATAGGATACAATAGTGACATCCTAAAACACTATTGTATCAGAAGTGCTTTATGCTCGACAGAACTGCCTCCAAGAAAGCCCTGATAACCCTCTTCCGAAGACGGACGATCGTCGATCTCAACACCCTCTGTTGCGCACTGAATACGACCTCCCGCATGAGCGTGTTTCGGCGCCTCAAAGAAACGAGCTACCTCTCCAGCTACACCCACCGGGGGGGCTACTACACGCTCACCGACATCCCCCAATTCGATGACTACGGACTGTGGTTCAACCAGGGAGGAGTGGGTTTCTCTCGCGCCGGCACGCTCAAGGCGACACTAGTCGAGCTGATCGATAGCATCGATGGCGGCTACACCCATCGCGAGCTGGAACAGGTGCTGCGCATCCGAGTACACAACACGCTAGTCCGGCTGATCCGAGATCACCGCATCGGCCGAGAGCACATCGAGAAGGTGTACCTGTATGTAAGTGCGGAGCCGGAGCGAGCAGCGACGCAGGTGGCGAAACGGCGGGAGCGGATGGCAGCAGCAGCGGAGATGATCGAGTTGCCGGACATCACGGTGATTGAGGTGCTCCTCGAGGTGGTTCGTGCCGGGAAGATAAACATCGCTCCGATAGTCGTGGTCGAACGCCTTCACGTGCGGGGAGTGCCCGTCACGACGGGACAAGTAGAGCTGGTATTCGTGCGTTACGGCATCGAAAAAAAACGGCGCGTTCGCGCTTGAAACGCTTGCGAAGATAAGAGCGCTTCTCCGGTCACTTGACAAGCGGCGTCACCAGCAAATGCTTGACACCAACGGAGTACAGGTCTTGGCGTTCGAGACACCGGGGCGCTGTCCGGTCTGCGGCAGCAATAGGTGGTACGTGCAGAAGACGAGGCCTCGGCACGGCAAGACCCTCGCCTGCGGCGAGTTCCATGCACGGGAAACCGTACACATATGTGCGGCGGGTGCCTGCACAAGTTCGGGGTCCGGGTCACGCACCGGCCGGTCTCGCTGAATACGCAGCTTCTTCCACAAAGAGGGGTTGGCTATGACGTGATGGTCCACGTAGGGCGTGCGCGCTACATGGATCACCGGCAGCGGGAAGATATCCGCAGGGACCTCGAACGCGCGCACGGCCTGCGATTCTCGAGCGGTCAGGTGAGCTGGCTATCGCGGCTGTTCGTGAACTACCTGGCAAGGCTGCACCATGCCTGCTCCGAGGATCTGAAAGTAGCTCTGACAAGCGAAGGTGTCTGGCCGATGCACGTGGATACGGCCGGAGAGAACGGCCGGGGCACGCTGTTCGTAGTGATGGCCGACTGGCGGCAGTGGGTGCTGGGAGCGTGGAAGATCTCCACGTGGAATTTGTCAATGACTTTGAGACACCCACCGGCTGAATTTAGTGTAGTTTT
>JAJOKK010000199.1 GCA_021129875.1 Candidatus Bipolaricaulota bacterium | reverse complement strand
CTAAGATTTCTCCCTTCGGTCGAAATGACAATTCAGAGTTGACACGACACTAGGCTCGTCGAACTCTAAGAGCTCGCCGCTTGCGGTCTGTATTGTGCTTTAACTATTCACCATTCACTATTCACCGTTTTTATACCTTGGGTTCATGAATGAAGGGCGAGGAGCGGTTTTGGTGTTTGAATGTTGGTTTTTGGGTTAGAGGCGACCAAGCCGACAAAGACCGCGGGAACTGAAAGACAAATTCACTAGGCTCGTCGAACTCTAAGAGCTCGCAGCTTGCGGTCTGTATTGTGCTTTAACTATTCACTATTCACCATTCACTATTCACCGTTTTTATGCCTTAGGTTCGTTGGTGTAACATCGGATTCTCTACGATACCGTCAGAGACAAAGCACGACCAACGTCTAGTCGATTGAGGCGATCCGCCGATAGATGCTATAGGAGAGCGCGGGGATTCTCTGATCTTTGCGCACTGCTTCGCCAGCGAACGCATCTTCCCAAGCACCATCAGGGAGAGTGAGGGCTCCCTCAGCGTGACGGTCCGCGTTGATCACCACGACAAGGCGTTGATCTCGGAGAGATCGTTCGTAGCTCAGCATCCTCCCGTCGGCATGCAGCATCTGCAAGGCACCGCGTCGTAGGGTTTCTTCGTCTTTACGCAAGCGAATCAATCGGCGGACCTCATCCCGGAGCGGACGATTCCAATCGGCCTCATTCCACGGGAAGCAGCGGCGGCTATCTGGATCATCACCGCCCTTAAGACCGATCTCGTCTCCGTAGTAGATCGCCGGTGCGCCAGGGTATGTGCACTGGAATGCTGCGGCCAAGACAAGTTTCCCGGGATCGCCGCCGCAAAGCGTCAGGAATCGCAGCTTATCGTGGCTTCCGAGGAGGGTGTATGAGGTGTAATTGGCATCTTCCGGGTAGCTGTTCCACGTGCCGTACAGACTGGCGGCAAACGTCTTCGCATCCCATGACTCCTCAGCAAAGAAGGAGACGAGGGCTTCCCACAGCTTGTAGTGCATCGTCCCGTCGAGCGCGTCGTGCTTGAACCACGAGGTAGCCAGCCCCATCACCTCGCCCAGGATGTATGTATCGGGGTTCTCTTCCTTGGCGACGCGGCGGATGTCTTTCACAAAATCCGGGGGGAGGTACTCGGTCGTGTCGAGTCGCCACCCATCGATCCCGTATTCGCGGATCCAGTGGCGAACGACAGAGAGCAGATAATCATGTACGCGCGGATTCCGGTGGTTCCACTCCGGCATCGACGTGACCCCGGCCCAGCAGGTGTAGTTCGGCTGCGGGTCGCGGACGACCCGGTTACCAGAGACGGTAAACCAGTTCCAATAGGGCGATCTTGGCCCTTGCTCAACAACATCCTGAAAGAAGGGGTGGATCTCGCTGCAGTGGTTGAAGACGCCATCGAGCACGATGTGCATCTGGCGATCGTGCAGCGCCGAAACCAGCCTTCGGAGAGCGTCGTTCCCCCCGAACGCCGGGTCGACCTGGAAGTAGTCCGTCGTGTCGTACTTATGGTTCGAAGGGGCGGTAAAGATCGGGGTGAGGTAGAGGGCGGTGATTCCCAAATCCTGCAGGTAGTCAAGCTTCTCCACGATCCCGGCAAGGTCGCCGCCGGAGAAGGAATCACGTCGAGGGGGATCCCCCCAATCCTCTACCCGTGCAGGATCGTTTCCCGGATCCCCGTTGCGGAAGCGATCGGGGAAGATCTGATAGAAGACCGCGTCGCGCACCCAAGTAAGCGGTTGTGGATGTGAATAGGACATACGTTAGTTTCTCCTTCAAGGCCGGAGCGCAGGTGTTTTTATCGCCACAGCAACGGAACGCAGAGGCAAGTGTGCTCGCTCCATCCTTACTAGACTGCTGATCGGCAATCGCCCACCCAGCGAACCGATTGCAATTCCCACTTTACCGCATTATACAATCGCTTATCCCCGGTGATGAACGGCAGTCCCGCACGCTGGGCGAGCGCGAGATAGGCCGCATCGTAGGCCGTGCACTGACACTTCTGAGTTTATCCTCCAGGATATGCTTCTCCAAGCCCTTCACGTGCTGCTCCTCCAGCTTCAGGGCGTTCATTGCCGTCACAGGATATCTCTTGCGCCTCCTCAGAGGAAAGCTCTTGCCCTTTCTTGAGGCCCCTGCCCGCGCGGGAGAGAACGTTGAGGATCTCATAGTGGGCTAACGTTGGCAACACCAGCTTACCCAGGCCTGCGGCGGCATCCCCCAGCAAGCGCCAACGCCTGGCTCTTGTAGGACTCCGCGGGCAGATAGAAAGCCAGAAGCACATTGGCGTCGATCACGACGGGGGCCGGGACCTTGCCCTCGCCCCTCACCCCCCTCCAGCTCCTTACGAGATTCACGCAAAAGTTCGCTGACATCCATTTTGAGGCGATCTAACTTCTTGGAGAGGCGCAGAGCCTCAAAAGTACGCGCGCAGCAGTTCAACTAGTCTTTTCCACTGCCCGTCAGCATCGGTCCACAGGATCACAGCCGGCGTCGCGTCGCCGCCGGGGGTGTGTCGCGCGGCACTCGCAAGTGAAGATCGAACCTGTTCTAAGAGTGTCTCAGCCATATATCAGATATCTCCAACAACCATCCCGGAAGTATTTGGAAGGCAACGAACTGCCGGATCGTGTTCCTGCTTCTGGATACTGCCAAGCTGCAATCACAGTCTCCAGATAGTTCCGGATACTTCTGTTTCGCATTGATTCACACCTTCCTTGCCGTCCGTTCATACCGCGTTGACCTCGCCGATCCGCGTGTGCCGGCGAGTTACGTGCGGCTTCCGTCAGGTTGCTATTCACGACCCCACCTGGCTTTCTTCGTTGATCCGGCGCTCAAGTTCCCTCAGTCCCACCACGATGTCCTCCCAGGCCGGCGCATCACCGAAGATCATTTCGCGCATGCGCCCGTAGTCGGCACGCAGAGAATTCATCCGTTCTTCGGTGGGAACCAGACGGATCCCTCCTGGAACTGCTGTCTCGTAGTGAGCCCACGCGGAACTGAAGAACAGCCGCTTGTGCGCGGGGCGACTCGCTTTAGAAGACCCAAGTCATCCAGCGCCTCTTTCCCGACATCGTGCAGCGCCAGCTGGTGGACATCATAGAGATGTCGCGACAGGCCCTTGGGGGCGGTTTTATTCGCCGGCCGATGATACTCAGCGTGCAGCAGTGTCACCTTCTCCCAGAAGGTACGTCGTGCATCCAGCGCATGAACCTGGCATGAAGGCGTCTCAAATACACCAGGATACGCCTCCGCAGCGTAAGGCCGAATCGTACGCTTCTGCGCTGGCCAGTCATCCGAGCGAGCGCCCATCTCCAGCCGAACCACCGGACGAATGGCTGTTGGGAGGCCTTCAGACAATCTGCTGCGCGGATAAGAAAAGATCACCGTCTGCGGGTCCACTGCATCCAATTCCACACTCCAACCTGCGGCGCCGATCACAAACATGAAATCCCGGCGCAACTCCGGCACGAATCGATCGCGGATCACCTGCTTGCATGCCTCAACCAAAGCGTCGATCCGTCGCCTGCGCTCATTGGCGCTGATTCCCAACTCTTCCGGGTCGCGGTCATCCGCAAACCCAAGGTCCTGCCGGCTCAGCGAGAGATCGACGTCTTCCGAAAACCGCTCGATGACGGCATAGGCCTTCGACAGAGACGTGCCGCCCTTGAATATCAACTGAGGACGAAGCCGCAGCACATCATAGATGCGATGCAGTGACCAACAGACCCAGAAATCCTTCTCGATGATCGCCGGCGATCGCTCCGGGCGAAGAATCGCAGCCGACTGTAGAAACAAGTCGGCTCGCTCTGTCGCCGACACCTGGGCAATCCGATCCATTAGTGTGTGTCCTCCCCGGTAATTTCCTTGATTACCGGCAGCATCCAGGCAGCAGCGTGATGGAGATTGCGCTCAAACTCGGCCTTCTCCTTCTGCGAAAGGGTCGCCCGCAGCCGGTGAACGACCTCGGGCCGTACGCCGTCGCGCCCGATATGCCGCAAAGCTTGCAGAACCAGCGGAGCCATACGGCCGCTTACGTCCATCGTCTTCGGTCCTCGGTTAAGGAGCTGCACGGTGTATGGCCCGAGCTTCAAGGTCTGAGTTCTACCATTGGTGTAGTAGATGATCTTCGCCGGCACCTGCGTCGAAAGACCGAGCACATTCGCGGCACGCGCCCCCGATGGCACCACCTTTAAGCCGTTGTTTTTTGCCCATGCGCGGACCAACTCATCGGGTGATGGCGTCAGCGGCTGGTTCAGCAATTTGCCCATCCTCGGCAGATCGTACAATCCTCGTTGAATCCTCCAGATCGCTCCCTTTTGTACCAAGCGCGACAGCGATTGATCCACAGCCGCCCGATTGCCCAAGTCGAGGAAGTCATGCGTCGGGACAGGTCCGCGTTGGGTACGCAGCCTCGCAAGGATCTTGTCAGCAATAGAATACGCAGTGTTCATAGTCTGTTATTGTTAGAAACATCGATCGGTATTTCTGACATTCTACTTCCCTCTTCGCCCATTATCAACGGCCACCTTCTTGCGACGCCACCCGTGCCACTTGCTTGGCCTTGTTCGTGTAGTGTAAGCCGTTCCAGCGGTTGCCGTCGAACTCGGCGCTGCCGAGGAAGTCAGACGATTGCTCATCCCAGTTCCAGAACCAGGGAAAATCGGCTTTTGGTCGTAGGCTAATCGGTTCCTTGCCGCGATCTTTGCCCCACTTGATATTCGGTTTCCAACGGAAGATGCCAGCGCTCTTCTTCCCTCCGGGAATGTCGGAGGCCATGAACGGCCTCGCATTCAGGCGCACGCCGTCGTTGATGTCGGAATCCCCTCCGATCGGTTGCTCGGCTAGCGGTTTCCAGCGGATGAACAGATCGAACGGGGGTTCGCCTTCGAGGATGATCCTGGATTTAGAGACCTTTCTCGCCACAGCCGGCTGCTCCGGCAGCCTATCCTGCTTCGTATCCAGACACACCTGGCACTCGTGCCTTCATCGCTATCGCCGCCAGCTGAACATACATCATCGATACCGACAGGACAATGCCCTCCATTCCAGCACTGCCTTGATCAGTGCATCGACGGCATCTGAGTAGAACTCAATGCTGATCTTGGTCGCGCCGCGCCGCCGGGGTTGTGCTTGGCTGCGGCCGCCAGCGATGCTCTGACAGCTTCCAGTAGTGTCGTCCCCAAGGTACAGACCTCACATGAGCAATCGGATTCCCCACGGATCAGAGGAGGGCAGGTGGCAGGGCTCATACCCTGGCTCCAATCGCGTCCCCAAGTGTTACGAACAGCCTGTCGCATCACTTGCAGTGCGTGCGCACCTTCGCGGGATCAACACATTCCAGTAGTTTCGCACCGTCACGAATCTTCCGGTATTCCTCGGCTGGCGTATTCCTGGTCGCCTTCTTGAGGGCATCCCTGATGGCGTTCTTCGTACGGGTCTCCGCCTGGTCTGGCGGCGGCAGAGCCGCCTCGTTGAAGTTTCCACCGTAATGCCGTTTCATCCCTGCTGGATCAGCAAGGAACCAAGCCTCCATGCAGACAACCATCATCTGGCAGTGTGAATCGCCAGCAGTGGGCGGTCTTATCCAGCCGTCCTCAGGACGGTCTCGTAGGTACTCCCAAGGCGACTCGTTCGTGTTCGCCCGGTCCTCCGAGTCGACGAGCAGCACATTGAATACGTCCGGTTCGTTCGCTCTCAAGTGCATCAACAAACGCGGCATAGGCCTGCGTGCGTCCACCACAAGGAATTACGCGCCATCGAATGTGACGTGCCCTTACCGCACTCACCACAGATCCAAGGAACACGGACATTCCCCTGCGAAAGGGCTCAAGTGTGCGGGATGTGGCCCCTCCGCCTTCCACGTAGATCGCGATGCTATCTACCACAGGTTCCCTCCCAGTTTACCCAACCGCCAAATCTCTCCAAGGCTGTACTTCTTGAGCCAGTGAGCAAGCGTGTCGGATTCCAGGCGTCGCAATTCGGTCCCGTTTTTCAGGTAGTCACAGACCAGCACTGATTCGGCGTACTCCGTGAGTTCCGACACCAGCAGGTCCGAGTGGGTAGTGACAATTAGCTGGGTCTTCTCTGCCGCTTCGACGAGGAGTTCCCCCAGCAAAGACATCGCGTCCGGATGCAACCCGAGCTCCGGCTCTTCGATGCACAAGAGCGAGGCCGATTCGGCGTCCATCAAGATGGCCAGCAAGCAAAGAAATCGGAGAGTGCCGTCAGAGAGCCGCGTTGCCGGCAGGGGTGTCTTCAGGCCCTCCTCATGCAGGTAGATCTGAACCGCGCCGCCACTCACAATCTTCGTTGTGAGACGCCTGAATCGGGGCAAGAACCGCGACATCATCTCCTCGAGCCGGGACCAGACGCTGGTGTGCACGAGACCATTGAGCACGCGTCCAAGGTTCTCAAGTCCAGGAAGAAGAGTCTCGCCGGGAAGGTCTGCCGGCTGCGGCATTCGTAGCGAAGTGGCTCGTCCGAAGCTCCATTCCCGGAAGATTCTGATATCCTCAAAACTTCTAGCAGTCATGAAAAGCTCAGGATAGTGCTCGGCATCGCGCTTCTGCTTGAGCACCGATTGCTCGGGGTTGATACTCTCCCGTTCCAGGCGACGTTCGAATCGCCTCCCGGATTCAGTGGGATCGTGGCTGAACTCCCGCACATTGATCGCCGGACTCCCATCTTGAAAGCGGTATTAAAAGGACACATCCTGCTTGTTCGGGCCACTCTTTTCGATCTCCTCAAGAGCTTCGTCCACAATCTCAATCCTGCCGCCGGTCTCGGTGAACGCAAGACGATAGCAGAGTTCTCTCGGGTGACCACTCAGAGCCAATCGCGCTGTGATCCTTGCCGTACCAACTTGTGATCCTACCTTCCAGATCCAGTCCGACGGACGCCCGCCGGCCCGGATCGCCCCTGGCATGTCGGTCGGCGCCGCATGCAGCAGTTCGATAGCCTCAATGAAGTTGCTCTTGCCCACTCCGTTGGGTCCGATCAGGACGTTGAGGTTCTTCAGCTCTACTGGTTTGCTTCGCGGACCGAATGAAAGGAAGCCCTTCAACTCCAGGCTATTCAGCAACCTAACGCTCATGGCTCTCCTTCTTCATAGCTTGCAGTGTACTGTTCGCAGTGTACCGCTCTCAGTCTGCTCTTCAACTTGTTGCTGTAGTGTAAACCATTCCAGCGGTTGCCGTCGAACTCGGCGCTGCCGAGGAAGTCAGACGATTGCTCATCCCAGTTCCAGAACCAGGGAAAATCGGCTTTTGGTCGTAGGCTAATCGGTTCCTTGCCGCGATCTTTGCCCCACTGGATATTCGGTTTCCAACGGAAGAGGCCAGCGCCCTTCTTTCCTCCGGGAATGTCGGAGGCCATGAATGGCCTCGCGTTCAGGCGCACGCCGTCGTTGGTGTCGGGATCCCAGCCGATAGGCTGCTCAGAGAGCGGTTTCCAGCGGATGAATAGGTCGAACGGGGGTCGCCGTCGAGGATAGCGATTAGACGCTCGCGGAGCTCCTGTGCTGCGCCGGGTCGATCCGAACGTTATCTCCAGGATATGCTTCTCCAAGCCCTTCACGTGCTGCTCCTCCAGCTTCAGGGCGTTCATTGCCGTCACAGAATATCTCTTGCGCCTCCTCAGAGAAAAGCTCTTGCCCTTTCTTGAGGCCCCGGACCGCGAGGGGGAGAACATTGAGGGTCTTGTATAGTAGCTAACGTTAGCATCACCAGCTTAACCAGGACTGCGGCGGCATCCCCCAACAGCGTGAACGCCTGGGTTTTGTAGGGCTCCGCGGGCAGATAGAAGGCCAGAAGCACATTGGCGTCAATCACGACGGGGCCGGGACCGCGCCCCTCCAGCTCCTGACGAAATCCACCTAAGAGTTCGCTGAGATCCACTTTGAGGCGCGCTAACTTCTTGGAGAGGCGCAGAGCCTCAAAGTACGCGCGCAGCTGCTCATACCCCTCATACTCCTCAGAGGCAAGGATGGCCCGGGCGAATTCGTTTAAGCACTTGTTGAAGATCAAAACGGGGACATGTTTCGCCTTGGCCTCTTTTAGGAACTACGTAATACTCTCTTTCCCCCTCGGCCACCGACACCCGCTCGCCGTGCATACGCACTCCTAATTGTAAGTCATAACGGATGTTCCAACCCCTAAAACTAGAAAAG
>JAJOKK010000148.1 GCA_021129875.1 Candidatus Bipolaricaulota bacterium | reverse complement strand
TCCCCACCAAGTACACCCGGGAAGATCAGCTGTTATTAGCTGAAGTGGACAATGCCCACGAGCGGCTTTCTGGTAACGCTACCGCGGCAATTCTCACCCGTGAATATGAGCTGTTCAGCAATGAGGAGTTCAGTCGTCTGAGCAACATCTCCGTTGCTCACCTGTACCGCCTACGGCAAAGCCCGTTCTACCTCAACCAAACCTCACCGTCAAGAAAACCAAGCCATCCTCCTGTCAATATGGGGAACGGCGCCGCCCTGATCCACAAGGCAGACCGGGGTTCATCAGGGTCGACACCGTCCATCAAGGAGACCTAAACGGGAAGAAGGGGCCTGCCATGTTAACACTGTCGATGCTGTTACCCAATAGGAAGTCATTAGATGTGTAAGTCGAATCAATGAATACCTTCCTATTCTCAAAGATCTTCTCAGCTAGTATTTATTATTAACGGATTCCATAGCGACGGTAGTGAGCATGTCAACGGTCCAGTGGTGACGCTGCTCACCAAGCTATGGATCGAGTTTATCAAGAGCAGAGCACGACGTACCAATGACCAAGCGCTCGTAAGAAAAGAATGGGAGCATCATTCGCAAGCAGATGGGGCACTGGCATATCCCTCAGGAGGAGGCACAGAAGATCCAAAGTATTCTACAAAGAGCTGTTTAATGCCTGCCTGGACTTTTATTGCCCATATGGGTTCTGTCTGCGTAGTGAATACGGCAGGTTGCCATGGAAACGGGGGACGAGAAAGAGAAGATCAAGAAGAAGGATGAAACGCACCTTGCTCGCAACCGGGACAACTCTTCGCCCTCTTGACAGCCGGTCGGCGTCGGTATATAATTATGTTCGAAATTTATATTTTTTGGAAAAATATGCCACGAGCAACCAATGTCGGGTTTTCGGTACATGACTTAAGATATGAGCTTCCCTTCGGTCTCCGGCCTTGCTTCGCAACTAAGGAGGGTGCAAAAGATGAGACGACTGATCGGTTTGACACGATCTGTCTCTCCGGCTATACTGGTATACAACCTGTTCAAGAAGGGCATTTGAGCCCCAGAATATTCGGATGGGCTGATTCTGGGACTCGATATTTGCGGGTTCTCCACCGGGAGGGTGACGGAAGTGGGTAAAAGGTGGCTCCAGCAGGGGATACCTCGCGCAATTTGCTATATACTACTAATTGGTGGTTCGGCGTTCATGCTCCTTCCGTTCGTATGGATGGTCTCCACTTCGGTTAAGACGTTCGCTGAGGCGTTGGCCATGCCGCCGATCTGGATTCCCGAACGGCTTGTCTGGGAGAACTACCCCGGAGCATGGGCGATGGCGCCGTTCGGGCGTTTCTTCCTGAACAGTGTCTTTGTCGCTGTGGTCACTGCGTTGGGTGGAGTCATCACCTCAGCTCTCGCTGCGTATGCATTCGCAAAGATGCGCTTCTTCGGTAAGAATGTCATCTTTGCCGTGCTGATCGGCACGATGATGATCCCGGGGATGATGCTGTTGGTGCCTAACTTTCTTACTATGGTCAGGCTGGGCTGGATCGACACCTATCAGGCGCTGATCGTTCCATGGATAGCGTCGATATTCGTTATCTTCATGCTCCGGCAATTTTTCATGTCTTTGCCGGAGGAGCTTTGGGATTCCGCGCAAATGGACGGGTGTTCCCGGTTCCGTTTCCTATGGCGGTTTATCGTCCCGCTCTCTAAACCCGCGCTCTTCACTGCATTCTTGCTCCGGTTCATCGGGAGTTGGAATGCGTTCTTGTGGGTCCTGTTGATGACCAATCGCGAAGAGATGCGCACCGTACCGGTGGGGCTTGCCCTGTTTGCGCAAGAGGCAGGGACCGAATACCAGTTGATGATGGCTATGTCGACTTTGGCGATCATCCCGATCCTGTTGCTCTTCTTGAGCGCTCAACGCTACTTTATTCAGGGATGGGCAAGGACAGGGATAAAATAGTAGCTTAATGGAACCTCCGGCCTTGCTTCGCAAATAGGCCGAGTGTCTAAGGAGGTGGTTCGACGAGAGGGTCAAAGAGAGCAGCCTGCCTGTCGCATCCGCGACGCAGGGAAACTAAACGGCGGAATAGCTACTGATTGGCAAGGAACTTAGGAGGGAAAGAAATGAAATTAGTACGCGTGATTGCACTGTTATCTGTTATGGCACTTCTCTTTGCGCCACTGTCGATGGCCGAAGAGATAGTCGAGATCGATTTCTGGCATATCTTTACCCGTGGTCATGCCGAAGCCCTGGAGAGCATCATAGCACGCTTCCACGAGGCGCATCCGAATATACGGGTAATCGCTACCCACCAGGGTGGCTACACCGATCTGAACATGAAGCTTGCTGCAGCGGTCCCTGCTGAAGTGCCGCCGACGATGTCCCTGCTTATCGCCAACTGGGTGCCGCCGGCATTCGCAGGCGCGCTCTATCCGCTTGCCGGTGTATTCTCACAGGAGATCCTCGACGATATACTCCCTGTGCTGGTGGCGGACGGCACGTTCTGGGACGAGCTTCTTTTGGTGCCGTTCAACCGCACGACGAACGTCCTGTTCTACAACACCGATCTGGTCCCTGTGCCCCCGCAGACGTGGGAAGAGATGCTCGCTTTAGCCGAGGAACTGCTCATCGATGCGGACGGCGATGGCGTCTTCGAGCAGTACGGCAAAGGGATCCGTCTTGGCCCTGAGCAGTTCGCCTTCCTCTTCCTGCAGGCCGGCGGCGAGTGGTTCGATGAGGATCAGACCGCTTTCTTGATCGACAGCCCAGCCGGGATCAAAGCGATGGAATACCTGCTCGAGTTGAAGCAGGTCGCGCTCTTCCAGACCGGTTGGTTCAGCGGGCCGTTCGGCAGGGGAGAGGTAGCGATGTACTGGGGCTCGACCGCAGGGATTCCGTTCGTCGCCGGCGCTGCTGCTGAGCTGGAAACGAACTGGTCGATCGCGAAACTACCGGCCGGACCGGTGCAGGAAGCGTCGATATTCATGGGCGCGAACATCGGTATATTCGAGTTGGGCTCCACCCCGGAACAGCGCGCGGCTGCGGTTACGTTCCTAGAGTTCCTCCTCTCACCTGAAGAGCACCTGTACTGGGTCACCCACACAGGAAACCTTCCCTTCCGGTTCTCGACGATCGAATCACCGGAATGGGTCGAATTCATGGAAAAGTACCCTCATTGGGTCGCGATAACCGAGCAGGTGCTGACCTCCCAGGTCTATCCACACCACGTAGAGTGGACCAGCCTGCGGCGACTGATGGCGGAGGCGACGGAGGCGGTATTGTTCGAAGCACTCTCCCCGCGAGAAGCGTTGGAGGATGCGGCCGCTGAGGCGCTCTTCTATCTGGAATAGCAACTTACTGTAGAAAAACGTTCCTCGGTCGACGGGCAGCGTTCATACCTTGTCGACCGAGGGTATTATCCCGTGTTCTACATGTAAAGACGGTCGTGCGGCCTCCCTGTCTGCGTCGCGGATATGACAGGCAGGCGGCCTTGATCGGCTTACGCTCTTCCTTCGGAACCCACAAATGGAATTTCGCAAATGGAATTTCGCAAATGGAACAATGACAAATAAGACTAAAACGCTTAAGGAGACGGCACAGGCGTATCTGTACCTGCTGCCGGTGCTCGTCATTCTTGGTGCGTTCACCATCTACCCGATAGCGCGCGCTTTTCATCTGAGCTTGCATCGCTGGCCGCTGATAGATACTGAGCGCCGACCGCGCGAGTTTGTCGGACTGGAGAACTATATCCGGTTGCTGGCTAGTCCTCGTTTTGCAGGTTCGTTGAGGAACGTCACGGTTTACGCTATTTTTTCTGTGCCACTCTCCATTGCGCTGGCGCTCGGGTTGGCGGTGCTGCTCAACAAAAAACTGCGTGGACAAGCGTTCTTCCGCCTGGCCTTCTTCCTCCCATTCGTCACTCCAGCGGTGGCCGACGCCCTGATATGGCGTTGGTTGCTCGATGAGCGCTTCGGCCTGATCAATCACTTGATAGGCTGGATCGGCGTCTCGCCGATCGGGTGGCTGACGACGCCGGCCCTCTCTATTCTTGTATTGGTCTTGTTGAACTCGTGGCGGACGGTCGGTTTCCAAGCGATAATCCTTCTCGCCGGCTTGCAAGGGATCAACAAGAACTACTATGAGGCGGCAAGGATCGATGGAGCAAGCGTTTGGTGCCAATTCCGTCGTATAACAGCTCCCTTGCTCACACCCCAGATCTTCTTCCTTTCCATCATCTCCGCGATCGCCGCGCTCGAGATCTTCACCGAAATATTCGTGCTGTGGGTGGGCAGCCCGGGACCGGTCGCCAGTGCGCTCACCCCTGTCTTCTTTATCTTCGAAACCGCATTTGTGCGACACCGCATGGGCTTGGCATCGGCGGCTTCCTATATACTGTTTACTATCATGATGGTCCTGACGCTAGTTCAGTTTGCAGTCGCCAGGAAACGGGTGCATTATGAACAATAACCCAACTTGAGAATATTTATGTAAGGGAGGAAACATGCATACGTATACGAGTAAGAGCAGGAAATGGCGATTGGCGCTGGGAATTGTCTTGGGCCTTGTTGGAGTCTTCTCTCTGTTTGGAGCGGCGCAGATGCAGTGGCCGGATTATTCACGTGCTACCATCTTCGGAACGGTGGTCTTTGTCGCCGATGGCGACACCGTGGTCGTCGACACAGGAATACCGCCGGATGGGGCACCGTACCGCGTAGTGAATGGGTTGACCGTGCACCGGTACGAACGCGTCCGCTACTTAGGTGGGATCAATACCCCGGAGATCTGGGGTCCGGTGGAAGGAAGACCGGAAGAGTACGCCTATGAGGCTAAGTGGGCCAACTGGCGGCTGGTCGGCGGGCGCAGGGTGAAGCTGGAGTTCAGGCCGGAGAGGCCGCGTGACGGCTTCGGCCGGTTGTTGGCCTACGTTTATGTGCAGCGCAATGAGGAGTGGACTCTGGTCAACGCGGCGCTTATCCGTCAGGGAGTGGGCGATCTTAATCCCCGCTTCCATCGCCCGGAAGATCGCTACTACGAGTATTTTTGGCAGATGCAGATCGAAGCGATCGTTGCACGCCGGGGAATCTGGGGGCGCTTCCCAGGGACGCTGACAATGGCCGATCTTATCGCTAATCCGGTCCAATATATGGAAGAGGCAGTGACAGTACAGTTGACCGTCACTGAGACGCGCGACGGACGGCGCAGACGACCCGGACTGTACATTCATGGCGAGTCCCCGGCAGCGTTCAACTTTCGCCTGTTCATCCCTGAAAAGCGGTTGCCACAGTTCGAACAGCTCGGAATGGGGCGCGATTTCTGGCAGGAGGGGCTGGAAATCGCTGTCACAGGTGTCGCTCTCTGGGATCGCGGTCTGTTCATCAGTCTGGAGAGCCCGCTGCAGGTTCACTACCCCTATGCCGAGGGCAATGGGGCACTCGGTGAAGATGATGCAGCAGGCGTATTCGCCTGTCCTAACCTGGAAGGAGCGATAAGAGCGGCTCTGGATCGTCCGACCGGGCCAATCAGCGATGACGAACTCGCCGGCCTAACCCAGCTGATTGCGCCTCATCATGATATCGTAGACCTATCTGGAATTGAATCCTTGGTCAATTTACAGATCATTAAGCTGGACCAGAACAGGATTCGCGACATCACCCCGCTGGCCGGGTTGGTACAGCTCGAAGAGCTTGATCTGGGAAGGAATATGATCGTGGATATCTCGCCCTTATTCGGGCTGGCCGGCCTGCGCTCCCTCGATCTCAGCGTGAACCGGATCCACGATATATCCGCACTAGCAGAGCTATCGGCACTGGAAGATCTCCGTCTCAATCGGAATCTGATCGTTGCTATTTCCCCATTGAGCGGACTGACCTCGCTGCGCCACCTTCAGTTATGGGGGAATCGCATTGCCGATCTGACGCCGCTGGGTGGGGCAACGAAGCTAGAGACGTTGTTGCTGTCAGAGAACAACATTGCTGACATTGGATCATTGGCGGGATTGACCGAACTGCGAGAGCTTGAACTCGCAGAGAACCGCATAGAGGATATAGCAGCCCTCAGCAGGATGGTCGAGCTGCGGCGCTTGGATCTCAATGTGAACCGGATCACTGACATATCACCGTTGGCCGGACTGACGCAGCTGCAGACCCTCCGTCTGTGCCGCAACCCACTCGCCGGCCTAGCCCCTCTGGGAGCGATGGTCGAACTGGAAGAGCTCCTTCTCGGCTGGACGCAGACAGAAGATATCAGCGCGCTAGCCGGCTTGACCAGGTTGAAGAGCCTTTTTCTAGGATGGAATCAGATCACTGATCTGGCCCCGCTCACCGAACTGACCGAACTGACCTGGCTGTGGCTATATTGGAACCGGGTGAGTGATCTTGGCCCACTAGCAGGCTTGACCGAACTGAAGGGGCTTGCGCTCCGCTCGAATCAGATCAGTGATATAACCCCGCTGGCAGGCTTGCCTGAACTTCAATGGCTGAGTCTGGCGATGAACCAGATCAGCGATATAAGTCCGCTTGCCGGGCTGGTGCATATCAGTGAACTCTCCCTCAGCTGGAATCAGATCACTGATATCGCCCCCTTGGTTGCCAACCCAGGGCTGGCCGCAGGGGATACCGTCTTTTTGGGGAACAACCCGTTGGATCTCGCCCCGGGATCGGCCGCTTCGATCGCCAGCCTTGAACTGCGGCGGCGAGGGGTGTCAGTGCGCTGATACCGGCATCCCTGCCTGCGTTGTGGATACGACAGGCAGACGGACTTGCTTTGCAACCGGAGGGTGTTCTTACGGCAAGAACCAGCCTGCTGTCTCCTAGACGGCAGGCTGGAAGAAACGAGGTCAACCAGATGAAGATTTTCCGAATTTTCCGAATGCGCCACGCGTCGGTGCTCGAGTTGCTCCTGCTTGTAACCCTAATCTGCGCAGTAGGAGTGATCGTCACTGCGAACGAGCAGCCCGATCACACGCGGGCGGTGATTACGGGGAGGGTGATCCGGGTATTCGACGGGGACACGATACAGATCGACACTGGGATAGATGGATACGAGATAATCGCCGGAATACGAGTCCACCGCTACGAACGGGTGCGCTATCTGGGGATCGACACCCCGGAGATGGGCAGGCCGCGGGAGTTCTACGCGTTTTTAGCCAGGGGCCTCAACCGGCGATTGGTATTGCGCGAGCAGGTCAAGCTGGAGCTGGTTGCCGGGAATGAGCGCGACGGGTATGGCAGGCTGCTCGCCTACGTCTATGTCGAGCAGGACGGTGAATGGATCATGGTGAACGCCGAGCTTATCCGCCGCGGAGCCGCGGAGATCTATTTTCTCAGCGGTAACGAACGCTATGCCGAGCACTTTCATGCGATGAAGATCGAGGCGATCGCCGCCCGGGTCGGACTGTGGGGACGCTATCCAGGGGAGCTATCGATCTCCGACCTGGAGGCCGACCCGGTCAAGCATATATTGGAAGCGGTGACCATGCGCTTCATGATCACGCAGATGCGCGAAGACCGTAAAGGATTTTACATATACGCTGCATCACAGCCGCGGTTCAACTTCCGCGTCTTCATCCCGCAGGTGCGGCTCAGTGCCTTTATTGACAGCAAAGTCGGCCCTGACCATTGGCAGGTGGGCGATGAGGTCGTCGTCTCCGGGATCCTTGACTGGGAGGGAGGGCTGCGTCTGACACTGGAAAGCCCTTTGCAGGTTAAACAAGGGGGCGGGTAACTTGTGGATGGTGCGGACTGGCGCCAGCAGAAAAGGAAGGCAAAAGTGAAGAGATTGGTCTGGGGTATTATCGTCGTGGTACTCGGAGTCATCTTCCTTATTCCAGCAGGAGAGACTCCCCGCAAAAACGCGGAATAATCGTGGCTACAGGCTTAATGTGCTTGACGGGTGGAGGCCTGCTTGTTTTCTACGGAGGCCGGTATCTCAAGCAAAAAAAGGGGCTCTTCGTCGTTTTAGGTGGGTAACGGTTTCTAATTCACATGCGCACGAGGTGAGAATTGATGTCTTGTTCCCCCATAAGACCGCAGGTCGCGTACCTCCTTTGATGGGAGGAGCAAGGGGAGGGTGTCGCGGAGCCTCTCAGCCTGGGGGACGCACGCCGCAGCCCGCGGGCACGCTTGATCTGTTTGCGGTACATAGAATGATGGTACAGACTGTTCCCCCTCACCCTAACCCTCTCCCATAACAGGGAGAGGGGATTTAAAGCAGC
>JAJOKK010000236.1 GCA_021129875.1 Candidatus Bipolaricaulota bacterium | reverse complement strand
TTCCTTCCGTTGCTCGAGGCTGGAATGAGGATGATAAGAACGAGGGAAGAGGCGGAGGAAGCCGGTATATGCATGTTTGGAGCTCTACTTATAAACCCGGTTTTCGGTTGGGCATTCGCGATGCTGCTTTCTAACAGTGGGGTACTTGGCGATCTTGAAAGGAGCAGATCATTGAGGCCGATCGATCGAGTGGTCATACCTCTTCTCACCGTAATTATCTGCACCGGCGTGATGGCTGCAGCCGGGCTGGTCCCCGGTATTCCGGCGATCTTAGCACCCTAAAAAGATGCGAACTCGGTACCGCTGGCGCAATTCGATTGACGCCCCCGTCCAGCGAGATCGGCACTATCGCTACAGAGAAGAACCGGTCGTAGGGTACTAAGCACTGGTACGAGCTGCGTAGCCTGTCTACGACCTGAGGTCTGCGACCTCAGGTCGTAGACAGGCGGTCTGTGTCGGGAGAGAGATCCCGAACGACGGGGATAAAACCCGCCGTTCGTATTGCAGGCAATCTTGTCCGGTCTATCGCTTTAGCCTGGATCCGTGAAGCAACCGGCGGCGGCAAATTGGCTTTCTTCTAGACAGGGCGCTATGCTTCATAGTATTAACACCTGAAGAAAGCGTTTACCTTGGAGGCGAAGAGAGGATAAATGCTGAGATTGTGCGGGACAAAGAACACCTTGTCAGTCGTTCAGGGCTTGCTGTAGTAGGGAAAATCCTCGATAACACCAGGATTAGAGAGCGTTTGGGCAGATAGAACTTCCCGGCCAAGGACTCCAGCTGACGGATTTATCCGGCAAATTGTGCGCAGGCAAGGAATGAGATGGTGAATATGCGCGGGCGGCAGGAGGCCTCCTCTGCAGATTCAGGTCTTAATGCCAGAAGGGCTCCCATATCGCAACCTCTTCCTGGTCAGCCGACTTATGCGAAAAGGCCCACTCTTTGCACCGAAGCAGTAGAGCAGCGTTGCATGCTTGCACAGCGCACAGCCTTCACCGGCGCCTGTGCTTCTGCGTGCGCCCTCCCGAACTGCGAAGGATGAGGCCGAGCAGGATAATGGCTGCCAAGCCAAGGGCAAGGCCAAGACGAAAGGTCAACCGCACCTGCACTTGCAGCGAGAGCATGGCAAGGAGCATGCCGGCTGCTCCCAGGGCGAGCATCGGCCACATATACTGTTTGGCAAAGCTTTGTTGCTCTTCCTTTGTGAAGGCAGCGATCGCTAGAGAGGAGTGGAAGATCTCCCATCCGATCAGGATGAGGGTGAGCGCGCCGAGCACGGCGTAGGTGTTCCCGCCACGGAAGATCGCAGTGACGGCGAATGCCGTGGACAGGGCGAGGAGGAGGCTGGCGATACGTTCGCCGTTCAGAAACTTGGTGGTGGCTATCCATCCGGCGAGGAGGACCAGACCGCCCGCGCCGAGCGAGGATAGACCGAGAAAGAAGCCTATCCCGGCGAGGAGGAGCGAGCCGAACGCAGTGAAGAAGAGTGAATAGACCTTCATCCGAGCCTCCTGCCACGCCGGGAGAGCCCCCAACTGATCGGATAGGAGAGCGGCTCTGCGATATTCCATACGAGCACCTCTACGCCGATCCGGGTGAGTGTTGAGAGGAAGAAATTGCGGCGTAGTTGAACAATCTTTTGTGCAAGATCGCGATTCTCATCGTCAGGCAGTCGTTCGAGTTGAACTTGTAGTAGGTCGGGGATGATGACGATGATCTGGTAGCCGCGCGCCCGCAAGACCCCAAGTACCTCCACATCATCCTCTCCGGCAAGCGGGCTCACAATGATGAGTTGCGACCGTGATGGGAAGAGGCGCGTAGGGACAGAGTGCAGGTCGCTAAAGACCTCCTTATACCCGGGCTTAGCCTGCGCCAAGGCCTCGAGGATCCGCTCGCGTTGCGTCTTTCCGTAACCGGGATAGGTCCAGTTGATGTAATCTCCGTAGATGAGTAGGCCGACACTGTTCCCCTGGTCGATAAAATGGGACGCCATGCATGCTGCGGCGCGGACGGAATAGGTGAATGTATCTTCCTTCCCCTCGCGGGTGTTCATCCGCTCCCGGCCGTCGAGGATGATACTGACATCGGCAATCCGCTCCTGTTCGTACTCATCGATCACCAGCTCCCCTCGCTTGGCGTAGGTTCGCCAGTTGATGTACCGGATGTCGTCTCCAGGGGTGTACGCCCGGCAGCCGAAGAAATCGAGCCCACTCCCACCACGGTTCGCTCTGACCATCCCGGCGTAGGCACGGGTTCGCTGCGGACGGATCTCGATGTCGTCGATAATTTCCGCCTGCGGGAGGGCGATGAAATGGTCCTCGTGAGGGAGAAAGACGCTCTGCTGAGTGAGGGCGAGCCACTTCCAGATCTTGACATCAACCCCGGGCAGCTGGTGCACTCCACGAGCGGAGCGGAGGGTGTAGGTAAGGGTAATTCGTTCCTCTGTTCCCAGTGAACGGAGGCAACTTGTCTCCCCTTCTGTTACCTCGATTCCCGGCGGAAAGTTCTCGGTCAGTCCAAGGCTCGGGATCGGCGCGCCGTGGTTTACCACAGTCAAGACGACCTCGATCTTCCCCCCTTCTTCTATCCGCGTGCCGCTAAGGTGCCGCTCGATCTCCAGGGGTGGTTTGGATGAAGAGGGTTGCAGAAGCAAGAAGACCATCATGTACAAGACGAACGGAAGGGACAACGCAATCAGTTGCCCGGTGCGCAAGATGAGCCCCAACGCGATTAGCCCGATTGCGATCCCTGCAGTGACAGCGAGTTTCCCCCGGTTAGGCATCCTAATCCACCTTGGGGACGGGAACGTGCCTCAGGATATTCTCCACTGCATCGGTCGGTGTAACCCGTCTTGACCACAGCTCCGGACTGAGGATGATCCGGTGGGCGAGGGCAGAGACAGCGAACACCTTAACGTCATCGGGGAGAACGTAATCGCGCCCTTGCAGCGCCGCGCGAGCGCGGGCGAGCTTTAACAGAGCGAGTGATCCGCGCGGACCCGCCCCAACGTAGATATTGGGGTCGGTGCGCGTCTTGGCGACGAGGGCGACGATGTACGCCTCAATATCCGGGTCGACGAAGACCTCCTCTACGGCGGCGCGCATCGCCAACAGATCCTCCTCGTTGCAGGTCGGTGTGAGTACAATCTCATCCTCCTTGCGTGCACGGCGACGACGGAGGATCTCTACCTCATCTTCCTGGTCTGGATAGCCGACAGAGAGGCGGATCATGAATCGGTCGAGTTGGGCCTCGGGGAGGGGGAACGTTCCCTCGTACTCGATCGGATTCTGCGTAGCAATGACGATGAACGGTGCGGGGAGCGGGCGCGTCTTGCCGTCGATCGTCACCTGGGCGTCCTGCATAGCTTCGAGAAGCGCCGATTGCGTCTTCGGCGTCGCCCGGTTGATCTCATCGGCAAGGACAATGTTGGCGAAGATCGGACCGAGAGCCAGAGAGAACTCCTCCTTCTGGCGGTCGAAGATGTGCGAGCCGGTGATGTCCGCAGGGAGAAGATCAGGGGTGAACTGGATCCGCTTGAAGTCAAGCCCGAGCACCTGGGCGAAGCTTTTCGCGATCAGCGTCTTTGCCAGTCCGGGGTAGTCCTCAAACAGGATGTGCCCACCGGCAAGGATCCCTGTCATCACCCTTTGCAGGACGTCCTCCTTGCCGATGATCGCCGTTGCCACCTCGCTGATGATTGCGTGCGAATGTGTTCCTAGTTTATTTAGATCCATCTACTCTCCTTGGTAATAGCGTTCGAGAAACGAGATCGTCTGTTGCATTTTCTTGTGAAAATCCGCATTGCGATCCCATCTGTACGAGGGGCTGCGGCTGCGGAAGAACTCCTCCACTGCGGGATCATCGCACCAGGTAAAGGATGCGAACCTTTCCCGTGCCTCGCTGAGTGTGAGCCCCTCACGACGGGCGATCATCCGCACAGTCAGTTTTACTAAGCTGCCGGCGAGCGACCGGCGGGCGAACGGGTGTCGGTGTGTTCGCCTGAGCAGCAGAGTTACCTGGGCCACTTCGCTCAGCAAGGGTGGAGCTCTCCTTTTTTGTGCGCGGGGTGGTGGTGGCGGACCGAGTGCCCTGCGGTAACAACGTAGGAGCAGATAAGTGGCGAAGAGGAAGATTGCGCCCCAAAAGAGGAGCTGCGGCAGGCGAAGGAGATACCAGTGGGCGATGTGATAGGCGGTGATCAGCGGCTCGAGGAGCGCTGTACGGACTAACTCCCGGAGCGGAAAGAGGAGCAATAGCGCGACCCCGGCAAAGGCAGTGATAAATGCGATCACGCGTAATGCACTCTTCGGCCTCATACCACCTCGCCGTGGGCGTAGGTCCGTTCGATCGCTTCCAGAGAGAGGAGCGCCTTATCGGCAAACTCTCTCCCTTGCCGTCCGCCGTAGCGAACCTGCTCGAAGATCCCAGTCAATCGATCGACATGGTCATCTTTCATCCCGCGAGCACGCAGGCTCTGCGCGAACTCGCGTGGAGTGAAGTGCGTAAAGTTAGGGGTGTTCTCTACGCGACTCAGTATGTTGCTCATCTCCTTGTAGCAGTGGAGGACCACCGCTCGTGGGTCGTCGCCGGCGCGGATCCTTGTCGCTGCATCGCTTGCCAGCTCCCCTAGCTGATCGAGGAGGAAGTTCCCCGCCTTGCGGCGTCTCCTAAACAGTGGATATAGCCTGGGTATAACGAACAGGGCGATACCGGCAGCGAAAAGAGCGATTCCGATCGCCGCCATGATCACCCCCCACTCTGGTGGGCGCACCGGTGGGATCTCCACCTCTACCGGTACCGGAGGAGGGCCCTCCACCTCCTCCACCTCCGGCGGCGCTTCCGCCTCCGCCGCTGGTTGCTCCGCCGGCGGCGGGATTCCCATCCTCTGTATTAATGGGAGGACGAACATGATAAGCACTATGACACAAACTAACGCGATCAGATACCAGCGAAACTGCGGGGAGATGACCGCGAAGATCGCGGATGCAGCGAGCCCAAAGATAAGGATAACTTGTATTGCAACAGGAATGATAGCCTCTGCGGCCCACCCACCTGTTGGAGCGCCGCCCATCTCGATCCCCGCCCCGGGCTGCTGTGTGGGAAACGGCTTCCCAGGAAGGAGTTCAATGGTATGCAGCCCCCCAATCAGCGCAAACATAACGGCAATGAGAACGACGTAACAGAGAGCGAGGCGGGTTTGTCTGGTGCGTGTTGCGCTCATCGAATCTCCTTCAAGTCGAGACCCAGCTCCGTCAGGTGCGTGTGATCGACCGGCATCGGCGCCACGGGAAGCGGACAGATTCCGGACGTCATCTTGGGGCATGCGATCACGCATAATACCCTCTTTGGTTTCATGCCGCCTCTCCGCGGGCATAAGTCCGTTCGATCGCTTCCAAAGAGAGGAGCGCCTTATCGGCGAACTCTTTCCCTTGCCGGCCGCCGTAGCGAACCTGCTCGAAGATCCCGGTCAATCGATCGATATGGGCATCGCTCATCCCGCGAGCGCGCAGGCTCTGCGCGAACTCGCGTGGGGTAAAGTGCGAGAAGTTGGGGGTTTTCTCTGCGCGACTCAGCATATCGCTCATCTCCTTGTAGCAGTAGAGGACCACCTCGCGCGGGTCGGCGCCGGCGCGGATCCTTGTCGCTGCATCGCTTGCCAGCTCGCCGAGCTGCTCAAGGAGAAGGTTCCGTTCCTTGCGCTGTTTCTTGCTCAGTGGATAACGCCGGAGCACGAAGAACAGGCCACTGCCAGTGACGAAGAGAGCGACTCCGATTGCCGCCATGATCACCCCCCACTCCGGTGCATGCATCGGCAGGCGCTCCACCTGTAGTGGTGCCGGTCCGATGGACACCGCCACCTGCAGTGGCGAGCTGTGGGGGGGCACCAGCAGTCTTCTCTGGTTGATGGCGAGCAGGATCAGCACTATAAGCGTGGCGCCGATGACGAAGTACACATAGAGGATGTGTAACGAGAGCAGAATAAGGCGGAACTGCGGGGATATGATCGTCAAGATCACCAGCAGGGCTAACCCCAGGATGATCAACAGTGGAATCGCGTAGTACAAGGCTTCTGCGTTCCACAGGTCTATCGGTGTGTGTTCCTCCGCCGGGGGAGACGGGCCCACCACGACAGCCGAGCTGGGGAATGGCTTCCCCGAGTGGAATTCAACGGTATGCAGCCCCCCAATCAGCGCAAACATAACGGCAATGAGAACGAGGCGACAGAGAACGAGGCGGGTTTGTCTGGTGCGTGTTGCGCTCATCGAATCTCCTTCAAGTCGAGACCCAGCTCCGTCAGGTGCGTGTGATCGACCGGCATCGGCGCTGCGGTGAGAGGACAGATCCCGGTCGTTGTCTTGGGGAACGCAATTACGTCGCGAAGTGATTCTGCGCCGGCGAGCAGCATCACCAACCGGTCGAGGCCGAGGGCGAACCCGCCGTGCGGGGGCGCCCCGTACTCAAGCGCTTTAAGAAAGAACCCAAAGCGGTCCTCCGCCTCCTCAGCGGAGATCCCGAGCAGCCGGAAGATCCTCTCCTGTAGCTCGCGAGTGTGTATCCTGATACTGCCGCTGCCGAGCTCGGTCCCGTTCAGCACGAGGTCGTACGCATTCGATAGGACGGAGAGAGGCGAGCTTTCCAGCATTGTGATCGCCTCCTCCCACGGAGCGGTGAACGGATGGTGCTCGCTGGTCAGGTTCCCTTCCTCGTCAAGGTCGAACAGGGGGAAATCTGTGATCCACACAAAGTTCCAACCCTCTTTCATCATCTTTTCCTTCCGGCCCACCTCCAGGCGCAGGTCCCCGAGCGCCTGATCGATCCCTTTCCCGGCAAGGATGAGGATCAGGTCTCCCTCTTGCGCGGAGAACTCCTTTACAATCGAGCTGAGCGTCGCCGCCGGGAGGAACTTGGATAGCGGCGAGACGATCTCCTCCTTCACCTTGATGAACGAGAGGCCCTTGGCGCCGCCGCTCCGCGCGATCTCCTGCAGTCTGTCGATCGTAGAACGGGAGTAACCGGCACAACCGGGCGCGTTGAACCCGGCGACCCGTCCCCCTCCGGCGACAGCCGCAGTGAAGACGCGGAAGGGGCTCTCCTTCACCAGCAGGGAGAGATCGTGGATCTCCATCCCGAAGCGCAGGTCTGGCTTGTCCGTGCCGTAGCGCGACAGCGCCTCAGCGTGTGACAGCCGTAGAAAAGGGGTTGGCAGATCGACCGACAAAAGATCGTGAAAGACCGTCTTCAGCATCCCTTCTAGGAGGACCAGTATCTCTTCTTTGCCACGGGGGAACGCGATCTCCAGGTCGAGCTGGGTAAACTCGGGTTGCCTATCAGCACGCAGATCCTCGTCGCGGAAGCACTTAACAAGCTGAAAATAGCGATCGATCCCTCCGACCATGAACAGCTGTTTGAACAGCTGAGGCGACTGAGGCAAGGCGTAGAAGGACCCTGGTGAAAAACGGCTGGGAACGAGGAAATCGCGTGCCCCCTCCGGGGTGGATTTTGTGAGGACCGGGGTCTCAATCTCCAAGAAGGACTGCGCGGAGAAGTGATTACGGACCGCATGAAGAACGCGGTGCCGCAAGAGCAGATTGCGCTGCATTCGCTCGCGCCGCAGATCGATATAGCGATAGCGCAGGCGGGTCTCCTCGGTTGTATCCGACCCGTCTCCCTCCACGAGAAATGGAGGGGTGGCCGAGCGATTGAGGATCTTCAACCCCTCCACGCGCACCTCGATCCCTCCGGTCGCCATCTCCGGGTTTACGTTCCCTTCGCTCCGTGGAGCGACCGTTCCGGTGATCGCGATAACATCCTCACGGTTCAGAGTATGTGCTGCGGCAAGGTCGGGGTCGTCACCGGAAAAAAGAAGCTGGATCACCCCGGAACTGTCGCGCAAATCTACGAAGGTGAGCGCGCCCAAGTCGCGACGTCTCTTTACCCAACCGCACAGGGTCACCTTGCGGTCAATCTCCGCTACGGAGAGGTTGGTACAGTAATCGGTACGGGTCATTAAATCTCTCCCATTTTGATAGAGAATTAAATATGTACTCGATTATAACCTGGAGGGAGCATTCTTGCCACTCTCAGAGTTGTCTCGGTTGCAAAGCAAGGCCGGAGCCCGTACAAGATGAGCATGAAGCGAGGCGGTGTTTCGCGTGCGAGATGAGCATGAGATAGTACTGGCAACGCCTGTCTGCGTCCGAAGGCCAGGCAGGCACGTGTGTTGAAATACAGAAGCCAT
>JAJOKK010000160.1 GCA_021129875.1 Candidatus Bipolaricaulota bacterium | reverse complement strand
GGCCTCCTTGTCCGCCGCCAGGAGGAGGGAGACCTTGTCATCGAGCGGAACAGCGAACGGGTCGATCTGAACCGGAGTGCGGTACTTATCAACATGCACCTCCTCCGGCCCCATGTCCACATCGTTCTTCTTGGCAATGGCACTCGCTTTAGCGATCGTCACCGCCAGTGCAGTAACACGGTCGACCTCGGCCGGCTCGAGGAGATGGCTGCCGGCGAACCCCCATGCACCGTCGGCGATCACCCTCACCCCGAACCCGCTCGTCTTGTCGAGGGCGAGACTCTGCACGATACCGTTCTTAACGGTGATATCCTCCTCCTGCCGGCGCACGATCCTAATGTCGGCGTATGTCGCTCCCTTTACCTGCGCCAGGTTGAGGGCGCGATCTGTTAGTTCTCGCATCGTTCTCTCCTTTCCATTGAATCGCTAAAACTCGGTCGTCCCACTGAACCGGAACCGGTTGATCTTCATCGCGGGAACGCACGTAGCAAAATTCCCCCAGCCTGACTTAATCAACGCAAGGGAGGAGCTGATCATCTCAGCATTGGCGAACGCGTCTAGGATGCTCTGGGTGAACCTGAGGTTCTTCAGAGGACGAACGATCCGCCCCTGCTCGATCAGGAACGTCCCATCGCGGGTCATCCCGGTGAGGACCGTCTTTGTCGGATGGACCGGGTTGGTGTAGTGGAAACGCGTCACCCAGATACCCCGCTCTGTGGAGGCGAGCATCTCGTCTTTGGTCGCTTCACCCGGGGCCAGGAACAGGTTGACCGGGATCGGGCCGAAGGTGTTCGGCGCGGGGAGGCTGTGGCCGGTGGAGGATTTTCCTTTCTCGCGGCCGGCGGTGAACGAATCGTAGACCACCCCCATGGCGACGCCTCTCTCGATCAGTGAAACACGCTCCTTTCGCACCCCCTCGAAGTCGAACGGGAGGACGAACCCACGCTGGTCGCCGCCATCGTCCCAGATCGTGATGTTGTCGCCGGTGATCCGTTCGCCAAAGTGGCCGCTCATAAAGCTTCTCTTCTCCTGCACAGCAAGGGCGCCGAACCCCAGGTAGCCAAGGGTGAACAGCATGTCCGCAACCGCTTCTTCTTCCAGGATGACAGTGTATTCACCCGGATCGATCGGCGCTGGGTCGCGACTTGCAAGCGCCTTGTCGACCGCAGTACGCCCGACCGCCGCCGGATCGAGATCGCCCACGTCCATCGCTGTCGCCGCTGCGTAGCCCGAGCTTGTCTCGCCCATAATCACGGTTACGATATGCGCCATTGTATTGCGGTGATAGGCTCGGATACCGAGCGAGTTTGCGATCATGAGTTCCTGCACCGAGGTGGAGAAGGCCCCTGCTGCCCGCAGATCGTTCTTGTCGGCCATTCTGCAGATCGTCGCCACCCCTTCTGCTCTCTCGTTCGGGGTGTAGGCGGCTGTCGCTTCACAGTGCGCGTCGAGCGATTGCTGCTCCTGCGGTTGCGGCAGCGAACGGAAATCCGAGTTCTCCCGTTGAAAGCCGGCCACTGTCTCCGCCGCCTTCACCACCGCGGCAAGCCCGTTTATGCTTATGTCATTCCCCGTAGCGACACCGACCTTACTGCCGCAGACAGCACGCACCCGCACTGTGGTATCCCTCTCCGATACGTTCTGATGGATCGTGTTCTCCGCAAAGCGGGTCAGGTGTTCGTCCCCGCTCGATATCAACACTTCGGTCTGATCGGCCTGTGCTGACTCAAGAGCCAACTGCGCGATCTCGTTCAATCTGTCTCGTCCTAGCACATCAATTCGCCCCCTTCTTTCTTTTCAAGATCAGCTTGCTGCCAAAGATTATGGATTATAGTTGTGAAAATCGTTTGCCGGTCGTTGGGTTCGTAGGGTTCGTAGGGTTCGTAGGGTTCGTTGGGTTTGTTGGGTGCGCTATACGTCCGTAGAGTGCTCCGATACTGTCTCTGCCAGTTTATATGGCCAGCCTACAGACAGATCGCGAATTTCGCCGATCGTATGTGAACGGCCTGAATCCTTGAAGTGGCGCATGGTCAGCCGAATAAACTGATTCACTCAGCTAAACTTGGCAGCCCTTTTAGGAGCCGTCCAAAATGGAAACCCCTATGCTTTTGGGCTATTCACCACCTCCATCTTCCGCGCGCCCACATGCATGCTTCTGCTGCATGAGAGCGGAGACTCCGGCAGAAATCAGTTACAGATAAAGATAAAGATAAACCATCTCTACTGGTCATGCACCCCGCTGACCGCGTCCCGATATCGCAGATAGAGGATGAGACAGATTCCAAGAATGACCAAGAGAGACCCCACCCCGAGCAGAGAAGCGCTTCCACTGGCAACGCCCCGACCGAGAAAAGAGAACCCGCTGATCACCGCTGCGATACTCCCTCTGTAACCCCATACCCGCATCGTCAAGACCACCTCCAATCCTCGTCAAGGGTATGTGCTCTTTACCGGCAACAAAACCCCCCGCGGTATTGTAGCTGCGGCCAAACGTCCTCCAGGAAGGTGAGAGATTGATTGATTGCTTGATTCCTTCTCCACGTTTAACACAAGGTTGACACACCAGACAGTTCGCTGTTTTAAACCGTGAATAAAACTGTTGTGTAAAAACCATCCACTGCGCGTCTTCAAACCTGGTTGCGGAGCAAAGCCGCTTGTCTACCAGCCAGGCAGGGAGGCCCAACCCATGTTTCAAGCATTTTATCACAAAGATTGCTGAGGTGAGGCATTAAGGATCTGTATTCTCGGCGGTGAAAGCTTCTGTTCTGCAAGGAGAACAGGGTTGTATAACAGCATATACACTAGCGCCTAATACGCTGGGATCCTGCGGTTGAGGAAGTCAAGGATCACTTTCCCTGTCGGGGTCTGCTTAATATCGCGCGGGCCGACCGGGAACGAGGGGTTGACGATCACCCGTTCGATCAGCCCGGGCTCGCGCACCCCAGAACGAGTACAGTGCCGCGACGTGAAAGACCCGTTCGCACCCCCGCACTGCCCGACGGAGAGAAGCGATCTCAGTGATATCCCCGTCAACGAGTTCGACCTCCAGGCCGTCGAGGTTGCGTCTATTCGCACCCGGGCGGACGAGAGCGCGGACCTCATAGCCAGCCTTCAGTAACGCCCGGACGATACTCGAGCCGATGAACCCGGTTTCACCGGGCACTAACGCTTTCAACGCGGCTCTCTCCTTTTAAGGGCCTTCAGATCGCGATCTTCGAGCTTTCATGTCAAAGATTAAGCTTCCGTCAAACAACCCCATCCCTTTTCCATAGATATCTGATCCGACCACGGTGCGGCCAGCCGGTCCAACGGAAGGCAAATATCGTTGCTATCATCATTTCTTTCCCCCGCCCCGTTGACCGGCAATATGATCTGTGCTACCATAGCCCCCGTTGGAGGAGGGGTCTGTCATGTATATGATCATCGTGGGTGCAGGAAGCATAGGGACGAGTCTGATCGATATCGCCACCAAGGAGAAGAACAACGTGGTGGTGATCGAGGCGAACGTTGACCGGGCAAGGGAGATCAGCAACAAGTACGACATCACGGTCTTAAACGGGAACGCCACTTCGGCGGAGACGTTGCGGGAGGCCGGGTCGGAGCGGGCCGATGCCCTTATCGCCACGACTAGCGATGATGCGGTCAACCTGATGGTCGTCTCTATCGCCGAGCGGCTGAAGATCCCATCCGTTCTCGCTGTGGTCAACGACAAGGACCACGCGGAGTTCTTCCACAAGCTCGGGGCGAACGTCCTGGAGAACCCGGAGGACGTAGTGGCGAACCACCTGTACACCGCAGTGAAGCGCCCCAAGGTGAATGACTTCACCATCCTCTCGCAAGGGGATCAGATCTTCCGGCTGACGGTGAAAGGGGGCTCGCCGCTGGCCGGAAAACCACTCTCCCAGATCGTCGACCGGGGGATCATCCCGGCAGGCATCCTGGTGATCGCTGTCGAACAGGGGGGGAAGAAAGAGGTCCCCACTGAGGAGACGGTCATCGCTGCTGACGATGTTCTCACACTATTCTCGCTCGAGCGGACGAGTGATGAGTTGATCGATAGACTGACCGGATGACCTTCCTCGCCCTCCGCCCCAACGCAGACCTGCGCATCGTCCTACGCGATCTCGGCCTCCTCGTCTCCGTGGTCGGGGTGATGGCCCTGCTCTCACTTGCGGTCCCGCTGATCTTTCAGGAGCACTATGCCCTTCTCCCGCTGATCATCACCGCATTCGTTTCGTTCGCCCTCGGCGCCCTTCTCTACTTCCCGTTCCGGGGCGCAGGGGAGACAAAGCTGAAGCACGGGATGATCATCGCCGCGCTCGGCTGGCTCCTCGTCGCCGCGCTGGGGGCGATCCCGTTCGTCCTCACCGCGTTCTTTGCCCAGAGGAGCGGGCTCGGTTCGGCGCCCCTCCTTTACTTCAAGGACCCGTTGACCGCCTTCTTCGAGGCGCTCTCCGGTTATACCGGGACTGGGTTGACCATGGCCGCCCGCGCTGACCTGCTGCCGAGAACGCTGCAGTGGTGGCGCAGCTTCACCGAATGGGTCGGAGGGATGGGAGTGATCGTTCTCATGCTCGCCATCCTCGCCGGCCCGCGGCCGGGCGCGGCTAAATACAGCCTCTATTACGCCGAGGCGCGCGGTGAGAAGATCCACCCGAGCATCCTCTCGACGCTGCGCACTATGTGGTGGATCTTCCTGCTCTACACCTTCGTCGGCGTCGTCATCTTGTGGGGGGCGGGGATGCCGATCTGGGATGCGCTCAACCACGCGATGACCGGGATCTCCACCGGCGGATTCACCATCACCGACAACAGCATCGCCTCCTACAACAGCCTCGCCATCGAGCTCGCCCTCCTACCGATTATGCTCCTTGGGGCGATCAGTTTCGCCGTGCACTACGAGCTGATGAGGGGGAACGGGAAGGTCCTCTGGCAGGACGCGCAGACCCGTTGGCTCCTCATCATCATCTCTTTCGGGATGATCTTCCTTGCGCTGGAGAACGCAGGATCGCTCGGTCTGACGCGCGCGGTGCGCGATTCCGTATTTCAATTCGTCTCCGCAATGACCAGTACAGGGTTTCAGACGGCCGACATCGGCACCTGGAGTGTGACCGCGCAGCTCCTCCTCTCTATTGGGATGGTCTTCGGCGGGGCAGCCGGATCGACTTCCGGTGGGATCAAGATTATGCGCATGCTGATCCTCCTCAAAGGTGTGGGGTGGCGCTTCCGGAAGATCACCTCCCCGCAGGGGGCGATCGTCCCGTTCCGCATCGGCCGGAAGGTGATCGATGAATCCGATGTGGGGCGTAGGCTGGAAGATGCTTCCTTGATCACCTTCCTGTGGCTTGTCTTCCTTGGGATGGGGGTGCTCGTCCTTCTGCAGACTTCCCCCCCCCAGTTCACCCTCTCCGACATCATCTTCGAGGTGGCGAGCGCGCAGGGGAACGTCGGGCTGTCGATCGGGATCACCGGGCCGACGATGCCGACGGCGAGCAAGCTTATGCTCTGCTTCAACATGTGGATCGGGCGGCTGGAGATTATCCCGGTGTTGATGTTCGTCCGCTTCTTCTTCCTCGGGATCAAGTAGTCTTATTCGGTTGCCCGCACGCCTCCCTTAGTCTATCCTTATCATGCCGGAAGAACGATCAGAGACCGAGGAATAGATTAAGGAGGAACTGTGAAACGAAGAAAGGGCAACGCACTTATCATCCTGCTTTCCCTCATCGGGATCATTGCGGCCGCTGCAGTTGGGCCGGTGTACGGACAAGGAGAGTTTCTTTTTCTTGATGAGATAGAGCCTGGGATGCGCGGCATCGGAAAGACGATCATCGCCGGGGATGAAATCCGTGAGTTTACCGTGGAGGTCCTCGGGGTGATCGATAATCCCGGGGGAGAGGCCGACTTCATCGTGGTGCGGGTGAGCGGAGAGGTGATCGGCCTCTCCGGCGGGATAGCACAAGGGATGAGCGGCAGCCCGATCTATATTGACGGGAAGTTGATCGGGGCGCTGAGCCGTGCCGCGGCTTGGGCAAAGGTGATCACCCCGGTCGGCCTGGTCACCCCGATCGAGCAGATGCTAGAAGTTATCGCAGCGCTACCCGGCGGTCGCGCTGCTTCGGAGCCGGCGAAAGGGGCGGTTCTCGCCGGGGTCACCCTCGTTGAGGTCGATGCTCCTCCATCCCTTGCCACCATCGCAGGGGCGCCGGACACGATCTTTGCCCACCCGGTCATCGCTCCACTCCTTGTCACCGGGCTCGCCGGACGGTCGCTCGACATGCTGATGGACGGGATCGGCATAGAGGAGGGGCCGGCCGGACTGCTGCGCGAGTTCCTTCCCCTTAGCATTCCGTCTTCGATGCGCGGACTCTCTTCGTTCGGCCTTCGGCTCGCCCCCTTTGCCGGTGGAACAGGCGGAGCGACCTCTCCGCGGCCGCCTCTCCAGCCCGGGAGTTCGATCGGGGTCGCCCTGACGCGCGGCGATGTTACGATCGGGGCGCTGGGGACGCTCACATACATAGAAGGGAATACGCTCGTCGGCTTCGGCCACCCCTTCCTGTCGGGCGGAAGAATCGCCTTCCCTCTGACCAACGTTCATATCTACACCACAATTGCGGCCTTCGACATCTCGTTTAAAATGGGATCACTGCGGGAATCGATCGGGACGATCTTCGAGGACCGGATGGCCGGGGTCGGAGGTATTATCGGAAAGGAAACAGACCTGGTCGACCTCTCATTCGGTGTTGTGGATCTTGACAGGAATATCACGAGAAACTTCCAGATCGAAGTTGTAGACGAGCCACGGCTCATGGGAACCCTCCTCCTCTCCACCGGTTTTGCGGCGATCGACGCCACCCTCGACCGGATCGGACAGGGGACGGTCGAGGTGACCTATCGGATCATTGGGGACGGGATGCCGTTCCCGCTTGAACGACGCGATATCTTTATAAGCACGAACGATATCGCTGTCTATCCCCCGTGGCAGCTGGCAGGGATTGTCTCCTTCCTGCAGTACAACGACTTTGCAGACCCGAAGATCACGCGAATCACCGCCTCAATGCAGATAACGCGAGAGCTAAACGCGATGCGCATCAACCGTCTTGTGCTCGATCAGGACTTCTACTATCCTGGAGACACGATTCACTACACGGTTGAGCTGCAGACATTCCGAGGGGAAACGCGTGTTGTGGAGGGGACGATCGATATCCCGGACGGCCTTCTAGGCGATAGTATTATCGTGGTCCGCGCCTACAGCGGCCCTCGCCTCGTCGAAGAGGGAGAGACGCCGATCGTGTTCGAGTCGCTCGCGGATATCATCGAGAGGATCGAAGGGCTGCCGAGTCACGACACCCTCACTGTCGAGCTCTTTGCCTGGGATTACATTCGCGATGGGCTGCGCGGGATCGGTAGGGTGAGGACCGAATTCACCGGTTACTTCCTCTACGCCGAACTAGAGGTGGAGGTCCCGCTCTTCATGCCGGAGGACTAGGGTGTTCTCCACCGCTGAGATCGCGAGGATCGTCGAGGGACGCCTGCTGCGGGGGGGAGATGAGAGACCGCAGCGGGCGATTCACGATTCCCGCCTCGTCAGAGAGGGTGACCTGTTCGTCGCCCTCTCTGGGGCGCGCACAGACGGGCACGCCTTTCTTGCGGAGGCGTTCGCGCGCGGAGCGTGCGGAGCGTTTGTCTCGGATACTGCCGCGATCCCAGCGAGTGGGCGCAATATTATCGTGGTCGAGGATACCCTCTGTGCGCTGCAGACCCTGGCCGCTGCATGGAGGCAAGAGCTGCATGCAACGAATGTCACGACGACTGCCGCGGCAGGCGTCCCAATATTTGTCGGGATCACCGGCAGCTACGGGAAGACGACGACAAAATCCCTCCTTTCACACCTCCTAAAAGAGGGCTTCAATGTCTTCTGCGCCCCGCGCAACTACAACACCGAGATCGGCCTCCCGCTTGCATTGCTGGAGATGCCCGCCGATGCGCAGGTGGGTCTCTTCGAGCTCGACGCGAGCGGGCCAGGAGAGATCGGTCCGCTTGCCGCGCTCCTCGCCCCCGTGATCGCCGTTATTACGGCAGTGGGGCGAGCGCACCTGGCCGGGTTGGGGAGTGTGGAGGCCGCGGCGCAGGAGAACTGGGACCTTGTCCGCTCGCTCCCTCCTGAGGGCAGGGCGATCGTCAACATCGACCACCCTGAGCTTGCCCGGTTTGTCGCAGGCGAGAAGGAGCAGCCGGTCACCACCGGAACGGTCACTACCGGAACGGTCACCACCGGGACGATTACTAGCGGGGCGATTACTATCGGGGCGATTACTATCGGG
>JAJOKK010000058.1 GCA_021129875.1 Candidatus Bipolaricaulota bacterium | reverse complement strand
GTTTGTCGGACAGGCTCAGAGGTAAGGAAATATATCAGGTTGTTTGCCATCTCAACGTTGGTTCGAGGATGCCGCTCTGGACATATGGCAATGACCGAATAGACATTGAGCAGGATGCCCCCCTCGGTCACCAACGGTATCAGATCCAGACGGGCTTTAAAGGCCAGGAAGGTTCCCATGTCGGTGAGTGTATAGGCTTGCTCTTCACTGGCCATTACCAGGGTTGGGCCCATGCCCCTTCCGGCTTCGATATACCAGTCGGCGTCTCTGACCAGTTCATAATCGAAACCGGCCTCCCTCCAGATTGCCTTCTCCTTGCCGTGGGTCCCGGAGTCATCTCCGCGAGAGACAAATCTCCCGGCTCCCGTCTCCATCAGCCGCTGGAAAGCCTCCTCAGGGCTTAACCCTTTGATCCCTGCCGGATCATCCGCCGGCCCCACGATGAGAAAATAGTTGTAGGCGAAAATAACCCGCATAACCCCGTAACCCTCAGCTACAAACTTCTCCTCACGGGCTCGGGCATGAGTGGCGATAACATCCACATCTCCCCTTCTCCCCCATTCAAGAGCTATCCCGGTCCCTGCATAGAGGATATCCAGTTCTACACCGAATTTTTCCTCGAACAGGGGTTCGAGAAGGGCCCACAGACCAGTGTCGTAAAGGCTGGTGGTAGTAGCCACTCGCACCCTCTCCACCGGAGCCCGTAGAGGAACGGGTGGTTCATCCGACACCGCCTGAGGCGCTGGGCCGAAGATAGCAATCAATGCTAGCAACAACGCTAGAGACATCACCCATGTTTTCCTGTTCATCAACCTACCTCCTTGTACAATGTGTGCCTTTGTTGAACAGCCTTTCTGCCCAACTCCTAAGCTTATTGTATACTTCCCTTTCTGCCAGTCAACCCTCCTGTACAAAGTGGGGCTACACTCAATCCCAGTATCTGGATGTAAACCTGAACCCGCAGAGAGGACCTTCTGCTGCCCTCGCATCGCCCCTGTTGCTTAAGACCATCTCACTCATATATGTATCCCTTATCTCGTGTTATTGTTCATGGTCTGCTGAGCTACAAGGCGCTGTTCCTGTACACGGGGTGAACAGCGCCATCCCGTGCTCTTCAACTCCCATGGCGCTGATGCGCGCCTGTATCTCCGGGAAGGTGAGAAAATCGATCATCTTATTCGCTAAGTCGCTGTTGATGCCGGGATGCCGCTGCGGATCGATCGCTATCGCGGAGTAGACGTTGAGCAGTATCGCGCCTTCGACCACCAACGGTATAAGCGCGAGCCTACTGCGAAAGGCGAGGAAAGTCCCCATATCGGTCAGGGTATAGGCCTGTTTCCCGTTCGCCACAAGCAAGGTCGGCCCCATTCCTCGCCCTGCTTCGATGTACCAATCGGCCGTGCGAACCTCTGCGTGGTCGAAGCCGGCACTCTTCCAGATCGTCTGCTCCATGACGTGTGTGCCGGAATCGTCCCCCCGAGAGACGAAGCGGCCTGCGCCGGTCGCGATCAGCCGGGTGAACGCTTCCTGTGGGCTAAGCCCTTCGATCCCGGCCGGGTCGCCGGGCGGTCCGACGATGAGAAAATAGTTGTACGCAAAAGGGACCCGCTTCACGCCGTATCCTTGCGCTACAAACTCCTTCTCACACGGCGGCGAATGGACGACGACAAGATCCACATCGCCCCGCCTACCCCATTCGAGTGCCCTCCCTGTCCCGGCGTAGATGATCTGCAGATCAACAGCGTAGCGCTCCTCAAAGATCGGCCCCAGATATTCCCAGAAGCCGGCATCGTACAAGGTGGTCCCTGTTGCCAATCGCAGTTTCGCCGGTCCATGTTCGACCGGCCCCCCGAACAGGCCGCTAAGGATGGCTGCCGTCATTACGACCAGCATAACTGTCGCCACCACAACCATCGCAGCTCTGTTCGTGCTGCTCTGTCTGCTAGCGCTAGCCTGAAAATCTGCGGTTGATTTTTCCCTCTCTGTCAACGTCCCCCCTCGTCCATATCCCTATCGCTTAGAAGACCAATTCCGTCCCCAACGGCCGCTTCGCCGGAGGCGAGCACCTTGACGAAGATCCCCTCTCTAGGCATCACACAGTCGCCGGCCTGGTAGTAGATAGCACACCGGCTGTGACAGTCTTTGCCGATCTGGGTCACTTCTACAAGCACGCTGCCGATACGCATCCGTGTACCGACAGGGAGGGTGAAGAGCACGATCCCGCTGGTGGTGATATTCTCCGCAAAACTACCTGGGCTCACATCAAGCCCTTTAGCACGCATCTTCTCGATGCTCTCCAGCGCCAGTAGGCTGACCTGCCGTTTTCCTCCACCGGCATGGGCGTCCCCTTCCAGCCCGTAATCGGCGAGCAGGCGTCTTCTGTCTACATTCATCTTGGGCACACCCTTGCGGTCGCTTATGCAGACCGCCACAACCCTGCCGTCTTTTTTCATCCGTTGTCCTTCTTCATCCGATGCCCTTCTCCAAGATGATCTCTCCGCTCTTCCCTCCGCTCTTTTGCAGCAGGCGCACCGCTTCGATGCGCATCGAGCGATCGTTCGATTTGCACATATCGTAGATCGTTAATGCGGCAACGCTAACCGCGGTCAACGCTTCCATCTCCACACCGGTCCCCCCCGCGCATTTGGCTTGCGCCTCGATCAGCACTTCGCCACGCTCATTGTCGCATGCGAACTTTACCGCCAGATGGGTGATCGACAGGGGGTGGCAGAGCGGGATCAGCTGATCGGTGTGCTTGGCGGCCATAATGCCGGCGACGCGCGCCACAGCAAGGACATCTCCTTTGGGCAGGCCTCCTTCCTGAATCAGGGCTAGGGTCTTCGGCTGCATCGTCACCCGGCCCGCAGCCACTGCCTCACGGACTGTCACCGCTTTGTCAGTCACATCGACCATCCGCGCTCTTCCTTCATCGTCCAAGTGTGTCAGGGGCATACTACCCTCCTATCTGCGACATCAGCTGTTCTTGGGGGACCGCTCGCTCATCCAGCCGATGTCCTTTCGGTTTGGCGGCGATCCCTTGCAAGAGAAGGTTGCGCAGCCGGTCGTCGGGGAGTCCGTGGGCGAGCGGGGTACGTAGGTCTATCTCTACATCGGAGAGCAGACAGGCGAGGAGCCGTCCGTCTGCGGTCAACCGCAGGCGGTTGCAGAGATCGCAGAAATGCGCGCTGAGCGGGCGGATAAAACCGATCGTCCCTGTCGCTCCGCGAAGGCGACAGTGGCGGGCCGGGCCGTTTCCGGTCACGTAGGCCGGTTCCAGCGGCCCTAACTCCTCTTCGATCCTCTGTTTCGTCTCGCTCGCGGGGACGAACAGTTCGTCCGCGCAGCACGTACCGCTGCCAAGGGGCATGATCTCGATGAACCGCACATGCCAGCCGTCGGTGCGCGTGCGACGGGCAAACTCGACTACCTCGTCATCGTTCACCGCGCGCAAGACGACCGTGTTGATCTTCACCGGTGCAAGGCCCGCCTCCTGCGCGGCGAGTATCCCATGCAGCACGTCAGCGAGCCTTCCCCGGCCGGTGATCGTGCGAAAGCGGTCCTGGTCCAGCGTATCGAGGCTGATGTTGACCCTGCTCAATCCGGCTGCGGCCAGCGCGGCAGCGTGTTCACTCAGGGTGGTCCCGTTGGTCGTCATGGACAGCTCCTCGATCTCGGGGAGTTGGGCTAACTTTTGGACAAGGCCGACCACCCCCCGACGGAGCAGCGGTTCCCCCCCGGTGAGCCTGACCTTGGTGATGCCGATCTCCGTTGCCACGCGCACCAGGCGTACGATCTGCTCGTAGGTAAGGATCTCCTCATGCCGGCGGAGCGGGACCCCTTCCTCCGGCATGCAATAGCCGCAGCGCAGATTGCATCGATCGGTGATCGACACGCGTAGGTAGTCGATCGGGCGACCGAAGCGATCACAGAGCGGCATGGTCACCGAGGATCACTCGATCCCGGGGCGAGCGCCTCGATCTCCGGTCGATCGATGAGGATAGCGACAACCTCATCGCCCCGTTCAAAATCATCGACATCTGCGGGCAACTGCAGGAGAGCGTTCGCCCCTACGAGCGACTTCAGTCTTCCCGAGACCTGCAAGCCGGTGCTCTCAGCCCAGTAGAGACCGTCTTCCTCTGTCACCACGGCTCGCTGAAACTCGGTCCGCCCGGTCGAATGCCGGAGATAGTGGCGCAGGCGGGCGTGCACTCTAGGTCGCCACAGGGCACGGTGTCCGCCAATCAGCCGTAGCGCAGGCCGGACGAAATTCTCGAACGAGAGAAGGGATGACACCGGAAATCCAGGGAGTCCGAAGACGGGCAGGTCTTGCAGCGTGGCGAAGGTGAGAGGTTTACCCGGCTTGATCGCCACACGGCCAAAATGCACCTTGCCCAGCTCGGCCAGTAGCGGCTTGACGAAATCCAGCCGGCCCATCGATACACCTCCGGAGGTAAGGAGCATATCAGCGTGTGCGACCCCATCCAAGATTGCCGTGCGCAGCGCCTTTTCGTCGTCGGGGATGATTCCCAGATGGAGCGGCTCACACCCTGCCGCCTCGATCGCGGCGCACAGTGCGTAGCTGTTGCTGTCGCGCAGCTCGCCCGGTTTTGGTTTGCAATGCGGCGGGATCAGTTCGTCGCCGGTCGCCATCACCGCCACTTTCGGACGGGGATAGACGAGCACCTCGGCACGGCCCACAGCGGCGAGCAGCCCGATCTCCGGCGGGCCGAGCAGCGATCCCTTTGACAACACGAGATCGCCCGCCGCCAGATCCTGCCCGACCGGCCGCACGTATTCGCCTGCCGATATCGCAGTGAGTACGCGGAGAAGACCGTCCTGTTCGATCGCATCCTCGACGAGGACTACTGCGTCCGCACCCTGCGGCAGCGGCGCTCCGGTCATAATGCGCACCGCTGTCCCAGCGACGACGTGCAGTCCTTTCTCCCTTCCGGCGGCCTGTTCTTCGATAACACGTAACCGCGGCGCACGATCCCCGGCGATCACGGCATAGCCGTCCATCGCCGAGGAAGGGAGAGCCGGTATACTCTCGTCGGCGATCACATCTTCGGCCAGGATCCGGCCTAAGACCGTTCCGATCGGCTGCAGGGCCGGTCTGAGCGGACGAACAACAGCGGCGATGCGACGCCACGCCTCTTCTATGCTGATCAGCGGGTAAGGGCTTTCGGTCATATCGTCCTCCTAATCCAACGAACGCTCTGCTTGTTCAATCGAGCAGCAGTACGCGTACACGGCTTCCCGCTGCCAAGTGGGTGCAGCCCTCGGGGAGGACGGCCAACCCGTCGGCAAGGACCATCGATCGCAAGATCCCCGCCCCCTGGTCTCCGGTCAGTTCGGCCTCCGGTCCGTCTTCACCTGTGTGCAGATGAACGCGCAGATAGTGCCGGTATCCGTCGTTACGTTCGATCGACATGCGCAGGCGGGCGTCCACTGAACGCCATTCCCAATCAGGATATCCGAGCATCTTTAATATTGCAGGACGGGCGAACAGCTCGAAGCTGATCATCGCCGCCACCGGGTTACCCGGAAGTCCAAGGAGGGGAGTGTTGTCGATCGTTCCAAAGGCCATCGGGCGGCCGGGCTTCATGTTGATCGACCAGAAATCGATGTCGCCGGCGGTCGCTAACACATCCTTGACCAGGTCAAAATCGCCGACTGAGACACCGCCGGAAGTCACGAACAGATCTGCTTTTGCAGCGATCCCTTCGCGTATTTTTTCCGTCAGTTCATCGGCCCGATCGGTGGCGAACCCCAGCAGGAGCGGAAGACCGCCGTATTTCAGCACCTGCGCGGCATTGCTGTACCCGTTGATGTTGCGGATCTTCCCCGGCCCCACCTCGTCGCCTATCCCCACAAGCTCATCACCGGTCGCTAGGATCGCCACCCGCGGGCGGCGGACGACCGTCGCCTCGGGGCGCCCCATGGAAGCGAGCATCCCGATCTCCTGCGGGCGCAGGACAGTCCCCTGCTGCAAAACGGTCCGCCCCTTACGCACGTCTTCCCCGGCGCGGCGGACGTTCCGCCCGCGAGGGCCGGCGTTGATGACCTCCACCCAATCCTCGCCCGACCGCGTCTCCTCGAACCGCACAACCGTGTCCGCTCCTTGCGGCAACGGCGCACCGGTCATGATCCGCACGGCCTCACCACCGCCCACCGGCCGTTCGGTTACGCGCCCGGCGGCGAGATCGGCGACAACACGCAGACGAGCAGGTCTTTGCAGCGATGCACTCGCAATATCGTCACAGCGCACTGCATAGCCGTCCATCGCCGAGTTGTCGAGGGGGGGCACGTCCATATCCGCGACGATCTCCTCGGCCAAAACCCTTCCCAGGGCGTCGAGGATCGGGACCGTCTCCGGCTTCAGAGGGCGGAAACATGCCAAGACCTGTTCCCTTGCCTCTTCCACACTCAACCCGGGATAGGTGCCGTGGTCACTCACCGTCCGTCCTTCCGTGTTCCAGGTTCTCGCCACGAGCCATCTGGACGGCGTGCGGCAGGATCGGACCGAGTATCTCCATCCCCTCGGAGACAGCGCGCGGGCTCCCCGGAAGATTGACGATAAGGCAACGGTTGCGTAGGCCGGCGATCCCCCGGGAGAGAAGGGCGAACGGCGTCTTCTTGTACCCCTCGAAGCGGAGTACCTCGGCGATCCCCGGCATCTCGCGATCGATGACCGCCTTCGTCGCCTCCGGGGTGCAATCACGGGGCGCCGGGCCTGTTCCACCGGTGGTGATGATCAGGTCGACCCCTGTTTCATCGGCGAACTTAGCGATCGTTTCGGAGATCTGCTCCGGTAGATCGGGAACGACCTTCTCACAGAGGACCTCCGCCCCCATCTCCCGCAGGGCGGCGGCCAGACGGGGTCCGCTGATATCCTCCCTCTCTCCTGCATAACCTTTATCACTAACCGTGATGACCGCTGCTCGTATCCGCACCCTTTCCCTCCAATAAAAAAACGGCGTTCCTTTTCAGGAGAACGCCGAATAAGCGCGACGATCTTCAAGCGTTCTCCTTTCCAAATAACGGGGAGCAGCGCCGTTTCCAGCGGTGCCGTTGGATCAGAAGGACTGATCACTGCGGCCCTGCGCCATGGGCAGGGTGTGCCGGTAGGCCACAGGGCTTCAGAGAAGCTTACGAAATCAACAGCAGTATACCCCAGGGCCGGGTCTGCGGCCAACAACATAGCAAATGTGGACTGCGTACAGAGTAAGCCTTCAGCAAACCGATACTGGTTGAGATGGGGCAGGCCTAGAACCACGGATTGGCACGGATTGGCACTGATAGACACAGATCAGCGAACATCACTCATCACTCTTCACTCCGCCCGCTTGGCAGGCACTCCGCAATAATCCGTTTGTGCCAGTCTCCATCCGTGGTCCTTTCCGGCCTCAAACGCGGTTCCGGGATGGGTTTACTGGATACGTACGCTTGTTCAGCGCTGCTTGCGCTGGCGCAACGTGCGGCGCTCCTTCCTCTGCTTGCGGGGAGGTGGCTCAGGGGTCGGAGCGGCAGTCACCATAGAAGAGAGCGCGTCATGGATCGTCTCAAGCTGATAATCGCGTGTCCGTTTGGTGATCGGGATGAAGTCGAACTGGTCAACACCGAGTCGCGCGAGGAGACGTTCCATCGCTGCAAGGCAGCTCACCGCTCCGTGTCCGCTCCCTCCGGCGGCAGCAATGCCGACTGTCGGTTTCTCACGCATGATACTTAATTCCTCGGCTATGCGATCCTTTGTCGCCTCGCAGCGGCGGAGCCGGTCGAAGAGCGTCTTCATCGGCTCACTCATATCGCCAAAGTAGACAGGGGTGATGAAAACATACCCCTCTGCCTCACCGATCATCTGGTGGAGAGACTGAAAATCATCCTCCACCTGGCAACTGTGCCCGTCGCGACATGTTCCCCAGCCGTCGTCACAGACTGCACAGCGACCCAGCTTGAACCCGTTCAAATCAATGACCCGCGCCGGACTGCGCCCATCGATGACCCCCTGCCGTGCGGCTTCGCCGCTCGCGGCTGTCAATCCTTCGGCGTTTGGACTGCTTGTTACGATCAATATCTTCATCGTTCTCCTTCCCTATATAAAAAACACCTAGATTTTCCTAGTTATGCGGATCCTGGATGATTGTATGTATACGTAAACAGATTGCAGATCTTGCGAACATCTAAATCCTTCTGAGATTTAGCGCATGCCATTCATTCACTGAAGACTGCCGCTCTTACTCGATCTGATAATCTCCGGTTGAAGAACCAACTCCTTGCAAAAGACTGTCTTTGCGCAATGCAGCCATCCGTAATCGCATCACCGACCGTTGACCATATCGCAATTTACTGTCGGCGGTTCTCACTATGAGCCCCTCTATTTCTG
>JAJOKK010000091.1 GCA_021129875.1 Candidatus Bipolaricaulota bacterium | reverse complement strand
TGTCTTAGCCTGGTTCACTTCGCCCAACAGCCTCACCATCCGCCCACCGTCCTGCTGGCGGGTGGTGAGGACCCGTTCGCCCCAGGAAGAGAGTTTCTCCTTGACCTCTCCTTCCCCGACTACTACCTCATATACTTCGCCGCGGTAGATATCGATCAGCCCACTCACCGGTCCTTGATAGGCGATCTGACCCTGTTTGAGCACGGCCAGACGGCGGCAGGTGATCGCGATGTCCTCCACCAGGTGGGTCGACAGCAGGACCAGTCGGTCGTCAGTGTTCTATAGCGGCTTGCTCTTATGTAGTGCCCACACCCGATGCCCCATCTGCGTCTCTTCTACTTGAAACTGATTCTCTGGCTTAAAGCCCAAGTACCTATAGAGCTTAAGTGCGGCTTTGTTGGCCAGGTTAGGTGAGACGACGATCGTCTCAATGCCCAAATTATTGAAGAGATGCTGGGTAAGGGTTCGCAATGCATCTGCGGCATAGCCCTGCTTCCAGAAGCGCTTGGCTAGCTTGATGTCCACATGAACCATATTTTCGGCTCGATAGTCGCAGTACTCCTGCTCAACTTTGTAGAAGGCCTCTCCGATACGCTCACCCTGCTCGTCCTTGACAATCCAATGTTCACGATCCACGCCGCGATCTACTCCTAATCGTGTAAACCACGCCTCCATCCCTTGCTCGTCGATCCCTAAACCTTGCGGATAGCCGACGTAGCTCATCACCTCGCCGTCGTTCCAGAGCTGGAGCAGGAACGCTAAATCATCTTGGTGCGTCGGATGAAGATCGACCTGCTCGCCCACAAGGCGCTTTTCCATCGGTCTCCTCTTGCGTTTTCAGCTGCTCTAAGAACCACAGCCCTCCGGGACCATGCTCCTTTCGCACGCACACGGCAGATTCAGGGAGAAGGGGGCTTTCTACTCTTCTCCGAGGCGCATGCGCAGGCACTGAGTGATCTGGTGCAGTTCCCCTCCGCCGATATCCGGTTGGTAGACCCCGAATTCCTGCGTGACAAACCCCTTTAGATTGCTCCGGTAGTGGAGGCCGTCGCTCCGCCGCTCGCGTACCAGCAGACCCATGTCGAGAAACTCCCGCGGAGGGTCGCTTTCGATCACCCCTTGAGCGCAGCCGATCCACGCTGCTATCTGATTGACGGAATAGGAGATCGGGGCATGTCCGATTACGAACGAGAGGAGTCGCTGGTGAGGGATCCCTTGTTTGGCGATGCGGGAGATGACCCGGTCGATATGGCGTCGCACCGCCCCGGGGAGGTCATCGGGCGCCTCCACCGACCCTTCTATCTCGATCACTGCTGTCTTGGTGGAAAACGGCCGCTCGCTGACCGGGACGGGAGGGGCAAACGAACCGGCGGAGACAGGGTGTGCTCTCTCTCCTACCTGCGCTCCTAGGTGGGCGAGACCTTTCCCTTCGACCGACTGGACGATCGCCTTGGAGATGTTCTGCACCTCGGGCAGAGACGGCGCGGGAACTTCCACCTTGATGTAGCCGAGCGTACGGGCGATCGCTTCCAGGTTACTGATCGTCGTCTCCTTCTCGACCAGGGTGTTCTCCATCCGGCGCAGCTGGTCCTGCAATTCCTCCAGGCGAGACTTCTTCCCTTTCCCCGTCTTGGCCTGCTCGATCGCTTCGATGATCGCTTGGCTTACCTGCTTCAGCTCAGGGGTGACGACCACCTCGAGCGACGGGGTGAACCCGGCGTGGAACGTCTGGCGTTCGCGCACGTAAATCGGAAGAATTTTATCCCCGTTAATATAGACGCAATCCCCGATTCCAAGCGAGGTGATGATCTCCTTTGTTTCGCTCTTCCGCCAGGGGAGCAGTTCGCTGTATACACGCATATCCACTTCGTGGACGACCCGGTGGAGGAAGAGCATCCCCGCCTGGCTGAGGACGTCCTTATCCACTTTGGCGCTGCGCTGGGAGATGATGATCGCTCCCAGCCCGCGTTTACGGCCGCGCAGGGCGACACGTGCGATCAGCTCTTTCAGTTCGGTCTTCACCCCCTGGGGGATGAACTCGTGCGCTTCCTCGATCCCGATAATGTACGGACGGCGGAGCTTTCCGGCCAGGGTCCACAGTGCGGTCAGGTACTCCGAAAGAAAGGCAGTCCGTTCATCGGAGAGGAACCCGGAGAGATCGAGGACGATCGGAATGTTCTTCTCCATGCTGATCTGAGCAATCTCCTCGGCGCAATCGGTATCGATCTCAATCTCCACCCCCTCGCCGTGCCCAACGACCAGTACTTCGTAGCGTTCCTTCAGCCCGAAGTACTCACCGTCGATATCGACGATCGATAGAGGGTAGTTGTTGCGCAGGAGTTCCTCGAAGATGACTCCCGCGGTGTTCGATTTTCCCGATCCGCGGATCCCAAGGATCCCGATACACTGGCCGATGATCTGCTCCAGATTCAGATCCAGGTCATCACTAATAGCAAGAGGTGTGCTCATAGTAAAAGCCGACTAAGGGACGGCCGGAGGAGCAGCAGCAGCTCCTTGAGGGACGATGCCCTAAGATCGACTTGAGATCGCTCCTTTCGTTTGAGGATTGGCATGGCAGAGAGTACGGCAGGGCCGCCCCCCCTCCCAAGGGCGTCTGTCCTATCGAATCCGCCCTTAGTTCCTTGCGCTCTCCTGCTCAGTGAGAAGCGCACGTGCTATGTCGATCGCCCCTTCGCGATCGGTGATCTCTCCAGCAAGGATGCGATCGTGCACAGCATTGAGGACCTCGCCCAGCCGCGGCCCCGGTTCCACCCCTAACGAGAGCAGCGTGTGTCCATCGATCAGTTCGCGTGCTCTGCAGAGGCTCCCGACACGGTCGATATGATCGATCACACGCAGTGTCTCCTGCAGGATCGGGGTCCAACCGGAGGATCGGTGGGCACACCCCTCGCAGTCGGCGATGAGGACCTGCAAGAGGTCGAAGAATAGCGGGTAGCGCTCGCGCGGCGATCGCCCCTGCGGATCCTCTCCCTCACTGATGAACCTCACCTGTTTTCCCCGGCCCATCTTGGGAAAGTCGCCGATCCTCATGTGGTTCTTGACCAGAAAGAAGAGCCGGCTGGTATCGTTACGGCTGAGGCGGAAGCGTACGGCGATCTTCTTCGCCATCCGCGCACCGACTGCGCAGTGTCCCCCCATGTTCACCCCGCCGCTCCGCCTGAGGGCGTACGGCTTTCCAATATCGTGTAGCAGTACGGCGAATTTGACTAGAGGGTCGTTGATAAACCCGTCGGCGACCTGCACCGCAGCGATCGTATGCACAAACACATCCCCTTCGGGGTGATAGACCTCCGGTTGGGGGACCCCTTTCAGTGCTGTGATCTCGGGAAGGATGAGATGGAGTAGCCCGTAGGAATCGAGGAGGCTGAGGCCGCGGGCCCCGGCATCGGTCTTCAGGATGCGCAACAGCTCATCGCGGATCCGCTCCCAGGAGATGGAGGAGACCTTCTCCGCGTTCTCGCGGATCGCCTGAGCCGTCTGCCGATCGATCTCCCCGCCGATCCAGCAGGCGAAGCGGACCGCCCGTAGCATCCGCAGGTAGTCCTCTGAAAAACGGAGACTGGGATCGCCAATCGCGCGGATCCTTCCAGCGCTCAGGTCCTCGACCCCTCCGACGAGATCGATCACCTCCCCACCCGCTCCAGCAGCGAGCCCGTTTATCGTCAGATCGCGCCGTCGAAGATCCTTCTCCAGGTCGCGGACCAACTCAACCCTTCCCGGCCAGCGGCCGTCGTACTCCCCCTCCACCCGGAAGGTCGCCACCTCATACTTCCGCCCGTTCGGGGCGGCGATCACCAGCACCCCAAACTCCTCACCCACCCCAACGATCGGACGCTCACGGAAGAGCCGCCTTATCTCGTCGGGCAAGGCCGAGGTCGCGATATCCACATCTTCCGGGATAAACGGCAAAGAGCGGTCGAGGAGAGCGCGTACCCCGTCGCGCACGATCCCGCCAACCAGCACCGCCTCATACCCGGCGTCGTTCAATCGAGAGAGGATCACCCGAGCGTAGGGATGAAGCGAGAAGATCGTGTCTATATCAATCCGGCAGAGTGTATTCATTGCAACCTCGACTATACCGGGCGGGAGCGAATGAGCGCAAGGGATGATCCCTATGCTTGGCGCTCCGCCGCGCAAGGGGGTAGTATCCGAAGAGGGTGCCGGTCGGAGTTGTCTTTGCCGTCGTTCACCGGCGCCAAAGGAGGGAGAGATGATGAATCTGCTGACCGGCGCGCAGATTAAAGAACTCGATCGACTTGCGGTAGAGGCGGGGGTCCCTGAGTCGACCCTGATGGAGACAGCAGGGTGCGCAGTCGCTGAGGCGATCGGGCGCCGCTTTACAGTCGACCGGATTGTCGTAATCGCCGGAAGCGGAGGGAACGGGGGCGATGCGCTCGTCGCCGCACGCAGGCTCCATGAAACAGGGGTCGAGGTACACGCTTTCACCCTCTCCCCTTCGGCCGATCTCTCCCCGTTGACAAAAGAGAAGGTCGAACTCCTGCTCGCGGCCGCCCCGGGGTCGAGCACTCTTCTTACGGAAGACCTCTCCCCGCTTATAAAGGCGCTCTCATCCGCCGATTGTGTGATCGACGGCCTCCTTGGGATCGGGGTCGATCGCCCCTTGGAAGGCCGATATGCCGCGGTAGTCCGCGCAGTCAATCGTGCGCAGACCCTACGGGTGGCGGTCGATCTCCCCTCCGGCCTTCCTGCTGACCGTGGCCGTCTGCTGGGAGAGGCGGTGCACGCCGACCTCACAGTAGGGATGGCCGCCTACAAACCGGCTCATCTCCTCTACCCGGCGCGAGGGTTCTGCGGCGAGGTCGAGATCGTCCCGGTCGGCTACCCACCGCAGGTGCTGGATAAGGTCGCTCCGATCGCTTCCGTGGTGGAGGGAGAGTGGGTGCGATCGCACCTTCCCTCGCGCGCACCGGACGGGCATAAAGGGACGTTCGGACGGGTGTTGATCGTCGCCGGGTCGACCGGGATGAGCGGTGCGGCGATCCTCTGTGCGCAAGGGGCACTGCGCGCAGGAAGCGGTCTGGTCACCCTCGCCTCCCCCGGGCTGCTCAACCCGATCCTCGCGGCTGCTCTCCCCGAGGTGATCACCCTTCCTCTCCCCGACCGGGAGGGGCACCTGACAGAGGATGCGCTGGCGACGCTCGAGCCCGCATTGGCCACTGCCGATGTTGTCGTCATCGGACCGGGGCTGTCGCGAGACCTTGCAGTGACAACGGTCGTGCGCCGACTCCTAACACTGGTCACGGTTCCGCTCGTAATCGACGCAGACGGCCTCTTTCCGTTCGCCGGCCGGCTCGATCTTCTGCGCGCGGTCGCCGGCCGGGCCGTCCTCACCCCGCACCCAGGGGAGATGGCTCGGCTTATCGGGCGATCGGCAGAGGAGATCGACCGGGCGCGGATCGATCTCTCCCGTGATTTTGCCGGTGAACATGGGGTCGTCCTCCTGCTGAAAGGGCGGCCGACCGCGATCGGGACACCAGAGGGCGAGGTCTACCTGAACCCGACAGGGAACACCGGCCTTGCCACCGGAGGGAGCGGGGACCTGCTGACCGGGCTGATCGCCGGACTGATCGCCGGAGGCGCCGCCCCAACGCCGGCAGCAGTCATCGGAGCATTTATTCACGGCTATACCGCGGACCTGCTCGCCCGCGACCGCGCCGAGCGCTCGATCATCCCGAGCGACCTAGTCGACGCCCTTCCGTACGCCCTTGCCGAGGTAGAGAACGGCAGCCGCCGTTGCAGACAAGCGACTCAAACTAACCCTCACTCCCCGTTCGGGTAATTTTAAATTCAAAATGAAAATTGCAAATTGCAAAATCGAAGCTTTTTCTCTCGCCCGCTCGCTACGCTCACTTAAGCCCTGTCTGCCTCGCCGGCCTGTCTGCGTTGCGGATGCAACAGGCAGGCACAGGCAGGCGCAAAGGTCGCTAAGAAAAGCCGGTTTTATTCCAGCCTGTGTTTCTTTCCCTTCTTTTGCTGTTCTCTACGTCTTTGCGAAATACCAATTTTCCATTCGTTTTTATGGAGTTTCCCGTGCATTCTGCGAAGCGGAAGATCCGTTGGGATTCCTGCACTTTCAACGTATTCAACTGCCACCGATCAATAGGAGCTGATGCTGTGCTGACGACACCCGAGAAGAGAAGGATCACCCTGATCGACACCCATGCCCACCTCGATTCCCCTGACTATCAAGAGGATCGCGCCGCAGTGATCGCACGTGCGTTCTCCGAATCGATCGGCGTCATCACAATCGGAATCAATCTTCAGTCGAGTGAGGAGGCGGCGGCACTGGCGAAGCGGCATCGCCTCATCTGGGCCGCAGTCGGGGTCCACCCGCACAACGCGACGACCATCGATGAGAGTGGCATCGCTCGCCTGGAAGAGCTGGCGCAGGAGAAGAAGGTGGTCGCAGTCGGCGAGATCGGCCTCGACTACTACCGCGACCTCTCACCGCGCAAGGTACAGCGCCACGTCTTTTCTCTGCAGCTCGACCTGGCAGCGGAACTCCATTGTCCGATCATTATTCACAACCGGGAATCGACGAGCGACCTTCTCGCGATCCTTCGGCATCACGGCTCATCACACCGTGGGGTCATCCATTCCTTCCTCGGAGATCGGGCGCTGGCAGAGGAATTCCTTGCTCTGGGCTTTCATCTGGGGATCGGCGGCCCGCTCACCTTCGCCAAGAACGGGACCTTGCGCAGCGCAGTGAAGTCGATCCCATTGGAGCGGGTGCTGGTTGAGACCGACTCCCCCTATCTCACCCCTGTCCCTTACAGAGGAAAGCGGAACGAGCCGGGCTACGTGCGTTACGTGGCGGAAGCACTGGCGCAGATCAAGGAGATCTCTGCCGCGCAGGTGGAAGAGGAGACAACGAAGAACGCGATCGAACTCTTCTCGAAGCTTTCGCAAGTTAGCTGATGAGGGAGAAGCTGCAATATTAGAAATCCTTGTGGTATTAAGCTCTGGCTCTATTCGTATTAGCTGCTGGTGTGTATGGGTCGAGAGCCTCCTGCCGCAGTTAGGCACCAAGTTTGAGAAGTTTGCTCGTTGGACGCCTTGTCTAACCAGCGATCACTTTACCGCAGAGACCGCGGAGAGTTTGCAGGGGTACAAAACCAAATATCTCGATGTGGTTTCCTCGGCGACCTCGGAGATCTCGAAGATCTCGGCGGTGAAAGCATTTACCAATACCATCATCGACAGCTAACAGTAATAGAGCATAAGCGATTCAGCGGTAACACCTAAAGAAACCGGCTCGTTAGCAGGTTTTGCAATAACAACTGCTGTGCTTTTCCTCCTTTTCCCCTTGCCCATCAGGTGCTATCAATCCGCTCTTGACAATCCCTTCATTTTATGCTATAAGGAGAGCATGTTAGCCGACGAGCAGCTCATCAGACAAGTTAGCCAGAATGATAAATCTCCTCTTTTGCAAGCAACATTTGCCCCAGTCAACAAGAGTAACTTAAGTCATCTAATCACTAATCGGTTGATAAAAGCAATAGAGGAAGAAGAAGTCAAACCCGGGGAGAAACTCCCCTCGGAAAAGGAGCTAATGGCCCTGTTTGAGGTAGGGCGTTCCTCAGTGCGTGAGGCGCTCCATACTCTTAGCGGGTTGAAACTGGTAGAGGTTCGCGCCGGCAAGGGATATTACGTGCGAGAGCCCGGCGGGATGCTGCGCGGAGAGGACCTTGTGCAATTCATCTTTTCTGAAGATGACTTCCTTAACGTGATGGAAGTTAGAGAAATAATAGAGCCGCAGATCGCTATATTAGCTGCACAGCGCGCTCTCCCCGAGGACCTGCAGCAACTTGAAGATGCCTGCTCGAGGGTGGAGAAAGCAATCGCCCAAGGGCTCCATTACTATTCGGGCAATATTCATCTTGGCATCGCTCGTGCGACTCACAATCCGGTGTTCATCCGCATAATGGAGGCACTGCTTCCGCTGTTTCCTAGTCGAGTGCGGGGACGAACGATCCCAATCAATGAGGAACTGCGTATGCACCGGGGGCTTGTTGATGGACTCCGCACAGGTGATGGCAAACTCATGGAGCGACTGATGGTTGAACACCTTCGTGCTACGCGGGAGTTTTACTTAACCGCTATTAAGTCAGGTGGATCAAAGCATCACTCAGACTCTTCCGACCACGAGGAGGAAGAGCAGCTGAATTCTTAAACATAAGGAGGTGATGGAAGAGCAACGTACTACAATACTTGCAGGACCGCACGTGTGGAAAAAGCAACAAAGGAGGTCGAAATGTATCAGAAGTTACGTGTTGGGGTAATTGGGGGATTGGTAGCGGCGCTGCTCTTGGTGTCGATATCGGCCATCGGATTTGCTAGGCTACCCGACAGGTTCTTTTACATCACACTGATTATCCCTATTGGCAACGT
>JAJOKK010000027.1 GCA_021129875.1 Candidatus Bipolaricaulota bacterium | reverse complement strand
AGTTTCTGCGTTGATCTTAGTGCGTTGACCTGGGGCATGGAAAAACTCGATGCTTGCCTAGGATTCGCTAGTTCGTTAACACGGCCTAGCACGCTCAAGCAAACCTCATTCCGGGAGAGACTTGACCCATGCAAGAAATATGGTAGACCCCATGCCAAGCATGCTCTTGCGAGCACGAGAACGAAAAACACCAAGAACAAAGGTTTGACCCCAGGGGAGACCTTGGCGCCTTGTACGGCCGGGTTTGCCCTCCCGGCGCCCATAGCACGATGAGGTTCCGACCTTCGAACTGTTCAAGGTTCAGGATAGGAGCGTAGTGCGTCTGAATGAGTCGGCAGTATTGGAGCAGTTCCCGCTGAATCTCATCCAACTGGTTGTCGTGCAGTCCGGCGGGAGGGAAGATCGGCATCGGCATCGCCATCACAATCCTGGCCAATGATCACGTAGCCGCCGCCGAGGTTCTCAAAATCGTTGGCAAATGTGCAGATGGTTCGAATGATTGCATCCGGATTCCAGCCTTTCTTGTACTCGATGCGTTCACCCTCAACCCGGCGGCGGCGCAGGAGATCTTCGAGGTTGATGGGAAGCTTGCTACTCATCCTACTCATCGCAAGCGCATGTGTCGAAATATAGAAAGCATGATCTTGATGCTGACAGACACACAACATCTCCGTTGTTCACCTGTGCCGCCTACGGCAAAATCCTTTCTGGCGCACCATCACCGTCAAGAAGACCAGGCCACCCTCACCGGGTGTATCGACCTACTGGCTCATACACTCATACTCCTCTTTTGATAAGAGGATATCTGAAAAGACCCACGAAGAAAGCGAAGAAAGAGGTCTTGCAAGTAAAGACCTAACCCTGGAACTAAATGCAAGACCTCATACCTTAGTGCCTCCATCGCTGCGACAAAGAAAGACCAAGAAGGAACCTTATACATACTTAGGTCCCGTATTAGGCATGGCCGTCTACTACGTGCCGGCCCTCCCTCTCAGCCTGAGCCGGCGCTTTTACCTAGTCCCGCCAGCACCTGCTCCAATCGCTGCACGAGTTCAGGCTCGGTTTCGCGCAGCGCCGCGAACATCGCGCCTACGTTCGCCCCACCCGAGGCGGATAGGAGGTTTAGAAAGCTGGAAACCTCTCCAGTAGAGACAAACCTGATCTGCGCCTGTTGCAGAGCTTTGGCCAGCTCTATACCGATGTTCTCGTCCTTCTCTATCTCGCGGAACCAGCGCCCCGACTCCTCCGTGCTATTTAGTGCTTCCACCCGCTTTGTGATTGTCTCGGCCTCGGCCAACCCCCGGCTTCGGATAACTTCGGCTTCAGCCAACCCCCGGCTTCGGATAACCTCGGCTTCGGCTAGCCCTGTCGCGCGGGTCCCTTCCGCTTCTCCTTGCCGCTTCAAGATGGCCGCCTGTCGTTCCCCTTCGGCCCGCTCGATCGCCGCGGCCTTCTCGATCTCCGCAGCACGCACCTGGCGTACCTGCTCTATCTTCATCTCCTCTTCTGCAACGTTGTGTTTGCTGATAACAATGCTACGCTCTTTCTCCTGCTTTCGGACCCCTATTGACTCGGTGGAGGCTGCTTCGCGATTCTCCGCCAGTTCCCGGTTCTCCGCCTCCACGATCCGAGCTTCTCTGTCTCTTAGCGCCACCATTTGGCGGCTTTCGGCGTTGATCTCGGCCTCTCGCTTGCGAGCGATGTCACTGATCACCGTTGTGTCTGGGGCGTCGGTGATGTTCACCACAGCTACATTGGAGATGATGCACCCGTACTCGTCCATGTCGCTGGCAAGAGCCTGCTGAAGCTTGGCCGCGATCTCGTCTTTTTTCTCGATGATCTCCTCGGCGGCAAATGCCGTCGTCGTATTGCGAATAGCGTTTTGGATGAGCTCCGAGACACTGCTTTTGAAGGTCTCCTCAGCGCGGCCAGGCCAGCGTTGAGCCGCCTTCAACGGATCTACCACCCGAACGTAGACTGAGGCAGTCAGAGTAAAACGAGCATTCTGCGCAGTGAAGGTCACCATCTCTGGCACTTTTATCTCCACAACGCTTAGTGGGACTTTGGTGACGTCCAACCCTATAAAAGGCACCCACCCGGGAAGCTCATAGTATGTAGAGCCCTGGAAACCCGTAACCTCTGGTGTTCCAGAGTACACATGCACTTTATCCCTTTTGATGATCACGTGGGCTTCGTCTCTGGAGACCACTTGTCGTTGCCGAGGCAGGCTAATTAATACAATCACACCAATGACCAGTAAAGCGATAGCCAATCCGCCAATTATCCAATCGAGCATCTCTTCCTCCTTTTGCTTTTGATCTCTGTGTTGCGGGGGTTAGCCTGTAACAGATCAACTGAGTAGCTCCGCAAGCTAACCTGGCTTGGGCCATGATGTTTTACAGACAGCGGTTGCCTAAGCCGGTCACGCTGCTTCGAAATTGGGGTTCCCCATATAGCCTCCAAGGTTTCTTCAGATTTTCCTCACGGCACCGCCACAAGACCGGCAGATTCAGCATCCAGCAAATCTCTCTCCGGCATCCCGTGTTGTCGATCACAGCCACATCCAGAGGGATCAGCGCTCGCCGATATGGGGTCTGAGGCGCACCACACCATCTTCGCATTTTGCTCCTTGCCCATTCCATCGCCACCAGTCTCTGCACCGGGTGAAAGAAAGTCAACTGCAGTAGTAGCCAATCCGTGCAGATAGTCTTAAGCAATGCTAATACCTCCGTGGATTTATATCGATTGTAGGTATAAAGCTGCCACATGGCAATCCTGCGAATTGTTCCCGCACTTAAGGAATGTGTTCGACCCTTGAACGTAGAACAGCCTGAGAGCCCGTGATCCATGGATTGGAGCCCAGAGTCGAAAACACGGAGAAGCCCCGGAGGATGGATGGCGACATGGTAAAAGAGGGAAAACAGCGCACTATTGCCCTCAACCATAGGGACGACAGGTTTTTCGGGTCTATGTATACTTCAACGTCAACAACTGTTAATAGCAATAGAGTCTTGCGGAATCACTAAGTAGGCAGTGTTTATAAGGCGAGAGCGCCCCCCGAGCGATTGCACTTGCTGTATTTATACGAGAACTATGACAATCATCGCCACGCCGGCGATAAATTTCAATATCATTCCGCTCACTGCGCCGAGGATGGCGCCGAACCCCGCTCTTATCGCTTTAGAGCCGCTAGCGCCGGCAAGCATCTCTCCAGCAACTGCACCAGCCATCGTCCCTATCAGCATTCCGATGGGGAAAAAGACAAAGATACCAGCCAATGCACCGATGATTGAGCCATACACACCGGCTTTGGAGGCACCATATTTCCTGGCGCCGATCGCACCGGCGCTATATTCCAGCAGCTCCGCCCCCAGACAGATAATCACCAGGAGGGCTATCAGCCCGCCGTCAATGACGGCAAAATCGGTTGCAAAGGCATAAATTATCGCCCCAACCAGTATCACCGGCGTGCCAGGTAGAAAGGGCATAACTGTCCCCACAAGGCCGATAAACATCATAAGATAGGCAGCAACTATAAGGAGATCCATGGGATTACATTAACCCCTGTCGGTGCTGTAATATCCCGACAAGATCGGCGGTAGTGCGAGGCAGCTTGAGTATGCGATGGAACGGGCAGACGAAGAACGAAAGCTGTCTCACTGCGGTTTGCAGGAGGCTCTGAGCCGACAAGGATTTGGGGGAGACTCACCTTAATTGCTTCTGCTTCCGCCCCAGCCTTTGCCTGTGCAGGAAGAGCAAACTCGAGGTCTTGCAGTATCACCGGTGTTATCCCCCTCCTCTCAAGAATATTCCTTAAGCTAAATTCCAACACAATCCGCCGCAGCAAAACCGCTATCACGAGATAAGTGAACGCTTCTACTAGCACCGGCTCACTCACCTGGAGCAGTCGGCCGCTGCCCCGAAACCATACAAGAACTGCTCCGATAGATTTCACCTGAATCAGCATATCACACTCATCACCAAGGAAGCAAATACGATCTTGGCCGATGAGCAGACGAACCGCTGTTCATCAATGTACCCGAGTGTGTTTTGCCGGCAATACGCCAGCAGCAAAGATTTTATAACCTTTAAGATCATGCCTCCTATATTTCGACACACGCGCTTGCGTTGCCAGTGCTATCTCATGCTCATCTCGAACGAGAAACACCGCCTCGCTTCATGCTCATCTTGTACGGCCTCCGGCCTTGCTTTGCAACCGAGACAACTCTACCAAGTGTAACGGCTGAGGCGGAGAAGTATACTATTCTGTGTTTGCCCGGGCGACGCGTTTCTTAAGGAGGTTGCTTATGGCGGCAAGACAGATGGAGATGTTCGATGGAAACACGGCGGCGGCACACGTTGCCTACGCGTTCAGCGATGTTGCGGCGATATACCCGATCACCCCTAGCTCAGAAATGGGCGAGATAGCGGACAGATGGGCGGCGTACGGGCGAAAGAACATCTTCGGCCAGGCACTGAAGGTGACCGAGATGCAGTCTGAGGCCGGCGCGGCTGGGGCAGTTCACGGCGCACTCGCCGCGGGGGCGCTCACCACCACGTTCACCGCCTCGCAGGGTCTCCTATTGATGATTCCTAACATGTACAAGATCGCCGGGGAACTGCTGCCGACCGTCTTTCACGTGGCGGCCCGCTCGCTTTCCACGCACGCCCTCTCCATCTTCGGTGACCACTCCGATGTGATGGCAACCCGTCAGACCGGGTTCGCCCTCCTCTGTTCGGGCTCAGTGCAAGAGGTGCTCGACCTCGGTCTGGTCGCCCACCTGGCGACTCTGAAGGCGAAGGTCCCGTTCCTCCACTTCTTTGACGGGTTCCGCATCTCACACGAGATCCAGAAGATCGAGATCATCTCCTACGAGGAGATGAACGAGCTTGCTCCGCACGCGGAGATCGAGGCCTTCCGCCGCCGCGCGCTCAATCCGGAACACCCGCACCTGCGCGGCACGGCGCAAAGCCCGGATGTCTACTTCCAGGGGCGCGAGGCAGGGAATCTCTTTTATTTGGCGACACCACAGATCGTGGCCGCGGCGATGGAGCAAGTGGCCGAGCTGACCGGACGCGAGTATCACCTGTTCGACTATGTCGGCGCCGCCGATGCTACGCGCGTCCTTGTCATGATGGGCTCGGGGTGCGAGGTGGCGGAGGAGACGGTGAACCACCTCGTACGTAGCGGGGAGAAGGTGGGTCTGCTCAAGATCCGCCTCTACCGGCCGTGGTCGAGCAAGCACTTCCTCGCAGTGCTCCCGGCAAGCGTTGAGCGGATCGCCGTCCTCGACAGGACCAAGGAGCCGGGAAGCTTGGGCGAGCCGATTTACCAGGACGTCTGTACCCTCTTCCAGGAGAATGGGCAACGAGCACTGATCATCGGCGGTCGCTACGGCCTCGGCTCGAAGGACTTCACCCCAACGATGGTGGCGGCTGTCTACGCCAACCTTGGCGCTGATTCGCCAAAGAATCACTTCACCGTGGGGATTGCCGACGACGTCACCCACACCTCGCTCTCCGTGGGGGAGGAGATCGATATGACCCCCACTGGGACTATTCAGTGCAAGTTCTGGGGGCTGGGGGCCGACGGGACCGTAGGGGCGAATAAGAGCGCGATTAAGATCGTCGGGGAGAAGACAGACCTCTACGCGCAAGGGTACTTCTCCTACGACGCCAAGAAGTCGGGCGGGACGACCGTCTCCCACCTGCGGTTCGGCAAGGAGAAGATTCAATCGACGTATCTGATCAAGACGGCCGACTACATTGCTTGCCATAACCCCGCGTTCGTGCAGACCTACGACCTCCTCGCTGGGATCAGGGACGGGGGGACATTCGTCTTGAACTGCCCGTGGAGCAACGATGAACTGCATGAGCATCTTCCTGCAGCGCTCAAGCGGACTATCGCTGAGAAGCGCCTCAAGTTCTACACGATCGACGCGGTGAAACTCGCTGGCGAGGTCGGCCTCGGCGGACGGGTCAACATGATCATGCAGACTGTCTTCTTCCGCCTCGCCGGCGTCATCCCGGTCGATGAGGCGATCGCCCGCCTGAAGGAGGCGATCGTCAAGGACTACGGGAAGAAAGGGGAGCAGGTCGTGCAAATGAACTACGCCGGGGTCGACGCAGCTCTCGACAACCTTGTCGAGGTGAATGTCCCGGCCGACTGGAGACAGGCAGGAGGATCCGATAACGGCAAAAGGTCGTGTGAGCCGAAGTGGATCCTTGAGGTGATGAGACCGATGCTCCTCCAGGAAGGGGACGCCCTCCCGGTGAGCGCGTTCACCGCCGATCTCGACGGGACATACCGCTGGACCGGCCCGGACGGCTCGTTCCCTATGGGGACGACACAGTACGAGAAACGAGGGATCGCGATAAACGTTCCGCAGTGGAAACCGGAAGCCTGTATCCAGTGCAACCAGTGCGCCTTTGTCTGCCCGCACGCCGCCATCCGCCCGCTCCTCTCTTCCGTGGAAGACCTGAGCAAGGCGCCGGCTGCGTTCACTACGATCCCTGCGCTCGGCAAGGGGATGAGGGGGCTTGAGTTCCGCATCCAGGTGAGCACGCTCGACTGCACTGGCTGCGGCAACTGCGCTGATATCTGCCCGGGAAAGAAGGGGGAGAAAGCGTTGATCATGAGGCCGCTCGACACCCAGACCGCAGACGAGGTCGAGAATCACCGGTTCTCGACCTCCCTCCCAATTCGCGACGCTGTAATGAGCGCAGAGTCGGTGAAGGGGAGTCAGTTTCGCCGGCCGCTGTTCGAGTTCAACAGTGCCTGTCCCGGGTGCGGTGAAACCCCGTACATCAAGCTGGCGACACAACTGTTCGGGGAGCGGATGATGATCGCCAACGCCACCGGCTGTTCATCGATCTACGGTGGTTCAGCTCCGGCTGTCCCCTACTGCGTGAACAAGGACGGGCACGGCCCGACCTGGGCGAGTTCGCTCTTCGAGGACAACGCTGAGTACGGATTCGGGATGAACCTCGCGCTGGCCGCGCGGCGCGATCGCTTGACATCCTTGCTCTCCGCCGCGCTCAGGAGCGATGTCGCTCCTGAGTTGGAAGAGGCGATGGCCTCCTGGCTCGCCGGGAAGGACGATGCCACCGCCTCGCGGGAGACAGGAGATCGGATGCGCTCGCTCCTTATGGAGCGGGCCGGAACGAGCGAGCTCTTACAGGAACTGCTCTCCATGGCAGACCTGTTCACCAAGAAGTCGATCTGGATCGTGGGCGGGGATGGCTGGGCGTACGACATCGGCTACGGCGGCCTCGATCACGTGTTGGCGATGAACCAGGATGTGAACGTTCTCGTTATGGACACCGAGGTCTACTCGAATACCGGTGGTCAGGCATCAAAAGCGACCCCGACCGGATCGGTCGCCAAGTTCGCCTCCTCCGGGAAAAAGACGAAGAAGAAGGACCTCGGCCGGATGCTCATGTGCTACGACTACATCTATATCGCCTCCGTAGCGATGGGCGCGAACAAGAACCAGTGTTTAAAAGCGTTCCTCGAAGCGGAAAGCTATCCCGGCCCCAGTATCATCATCGCCTACTCCCCGTGCATCAGCCACGGATTGCGGAAAGGGATGGGAAAATCTCAGGCGGAGGAGAAGCTTGCCGTCGAAATCGGCTACTGGCCTCTCTACCGGTTCGACCCACGGCGGAAGGATGAGGGGAAAAACCCGTTCCAGCTCGACTACAAGGCGCCGAGCGGTGATTTTCACAAGTTCCTGATGGGCGAGGTGCGCTACGCCGGCCTGGTGCAATCCTTCCCCGACGAGGCGAAGCTCCTCCACAGACAGCTCGAGGAAGAATGCATGGTGCGCTATCAGGAGTACAAGCGACTAGCCGCTGACACGCTCGATCACGCAGAGTAGAGAGTGATTAAAAAATCCGCAGTAGTGGAGACTTCGCAGTAGAACTTGTCTGAGAAAGCATATGCTAACCTTGGGTAGAGCAAATGTGGTGATATTTCATATTTATGCGCCATTCCAGCACCTTATCTCTTTCTAACGGCAATGGTTAGGCCAAATATACTCAAGGTGCGGAGGCGCAGAAGGATACGGGTTCACTGGTGATCGGTTAAGCCGTTCCCTCGATATATCCGTACTATTGCCCGGGTCTTCTTTGCTGTTCCCTGCGTCTCTGTGCCGGTTGCGTAAGCAAGGCCTGAGGCCCATCTCTTTAAGCCCTCCTCCGAGCGGCTGACTGTGCATGTTCCAGTCCTCGTCGCGGATACGACAGACAAGCGCACGCAGACAGGTGGCTGCGCGGCAACAGCGCAGGGCCGGTTATCCACACCCAACAGTGAGGAATCCTTTTGTTCGATAGATTCCGTGGTATGACCGGCCTCCGTCCTTGCTCCGCAACCGACCTCGCGCCGCCATGCCGATTTTCACCGGCGCTTTCGCTGATTTAGCTTTGAGGTCTCCTTGGCACTCTTCTGCCATAGGTGTATAATGTGCGTGCTATGAATAT
>JAJOKK010000078.1 GCA_021129875.1 Candidatus Bipolaricaulota bacterium | reverse complement strand
ACCTCGTGCGTATGTAAATCTAGAAACCGTTACCCACTTAAAACGACGAAGAGCCTAAATAGAGCCTAAAGGGAACACTGAATGGCCCGGTGGGGGTTGCCTCAGAGTCAGTGCCCGTGCTATGCTGAAAGACGAACGAGCAAGTAGGCTCGCCAGCCGACTACGGAGGAGGATCCGATGAGACATAAAAGAGCGGTTCTGTTGACTGTAGCAATTCTTGTTCTGGGAAGCAGCGTTTCGTTCGCCGGGGGACTGGTCATCAATGAGGTGGCGTGGGCGGGGACCGCGGCAGGCTCTACAGATGAATGGATTGAACTTTACAACCTCACGACCGAGCCGATTGACCTCACCGGGTGGACGCTTATCTTCGGCGATATCTCAATCGATCTCGGGGGCGCGGCCGATGGAGTGATTGCACCGGGCGGCTACTTCCTTCTCGAGCGGAGCGACGATGAGACGGTCAGCGATATCACGGCCGACCTGATCTATAGAGGGGCGCTCAGTAACGATGGGGTGTTGCTCCGTCTCCTCGATCCGACCGGGGCGACGATCGATACAGCAAACGCAGGTTGGGAAGAGGGTTGGGTGGCCGGGAGCGCCGGCACAGGAGATCTACCCTATGCCACGATGGAGCGGATCGATCCGACGAAGGAGGACTCCCCAACAAACTGGCGCTCCAATGATGGAACGATCGTTGCCGGGCGCGATGCTTCCGGCGTGCCACTGAACGGGACTCCGCGGGCGAAAAACTCGGCGACGATCGCCCTGGAGACGGTCCCGGTGGTGGTGATCCTCTCCCCAGCCACCGAGGGGCAGGTGATCAGCGGCCTGGTCATCATCTCCTGGGCGGCGACCGACCCGGATGGGTGTTCAAAGCATCTGCGGGTCGATCTCTTCCTCTCCGCGGACGGCGGCGACACCTGGGATCCGCTCATAACGAGGATGGTCGGCTCATCCTACGCCTGGAATACGACCGCGCTCCCCGATGGGGACGGCTACCGGTTGCAAGTGGCCGTGACGGATCGCAATTTAAACGTCGGTATAGGGATAAGCCCGATCTTTACTCTGCTCAACAAGGACTAGCAGGGAACATGTAATAGGTTAATCAAGACCACAGAGGCTCTTGGTCCGTTTTGCCTGCTCGCACTGGCAAAGCTCACATTTTCACCCCTCATGACTTTTCTTAAGTATTTTTCGACTGATCACGTCCTGTTCTATCCTTTTTTAGTAATAAAGCGTCGGTTAAATTCAGCATCCGGATATACCTGTCTGCGTGCAACGCACAGGCAGGCTGCTGCTACGTAGAGGGTAGTGGTTTTACGTAACTGCCTGTACTACAGTTGATTTCGCGAAGCGAAAAAAATACCCCAAGAGGCCTGTATGGGCGACCAACGGTGTTTTGAATATTTACCCCTGAAAACACGCAGAGCTTCCTTATTGTCCGCATTGCCCGGAGAGTGCGGAGCTGCACCTTTTGGGGCTGGATTTTACATGGGATACAGATGGAAAGTGTTGCGAACATATGACAGCGGTGAATCCGGTTGGTTGACCCGGCTGCTTCTACTCGCGGTAATGACAGCCCTGGCCGATCTTGTTCTCCCAGGCGGCTAGAGCAACGATGAGCGCGGCTTGCACGCTGTTTCGTAGGCCGATCAGCCGGTCGTCCAACCTGCTCGTCTGGTAGAACTTATCGATTGCGTTCTGCAGGTCTCTCAGGTCCTCTATGGCGCGGGAAAGCCGCGGGGTAGTGCGCACCAGCCCCACGTAGTTCCACATGATGCGTTTGATCGTCGATATATCCTGGTAGATGAGTGCAGGATCGGCCGGGTCGTCTCCGGTGTCGTCCCAGAACGGGATTTCGTCCGCCGTGATAGGAAGCTGATCGCGTAGATCCATACCGATCTCTTGAGCCGCGCGGTAAGCCCAGGTTAAGGCTTCCAGCAGCGAGGCACCCCCCAGACGGTTCGCTCCGTGCACCCCGGTACACGCAGTTTCACCGACTACTGACAGGTTATTAAGGCTGCTCCGCCCTTCTGCATCAACCCACACCCCACCGCAGTGATAATGCGCGGCAGGGACGACCGGGATCAGATCGTTCGTGATATCCACCCCTTCCTCTAGACAGTGCCGGTAGATAGTGGGGAAACGTTCTTTGATCCGCGCTTGCGATAGATACGTCCTTATGTCTAGGTAGACATAGTCTCTCCCTGTTTCCAGCATCTCCTGGTGGATGGAGCGCGCAACGACGTCCCGTGGGGCCAGGTCCTTCCATTGAGGGGAATATCTATCCATGAACGGCTCGCCCGCAGTGTCCACCAGACGCGCTCCACTCCCGCGCACTGCTTCGGAGATGAGAAACCGCCGGACACCGGTCGAACTCCGGTAGAAGGAGGTGGGGTGAAACTGTACGTACTCAGCGTTGATGACGCGTGCTCCTGCTCGATGGGCCATGGCAAGCCCATCTCCGCGTGCCTGGGACGAATTTGTCGTATGAAGGAATATCTGGCCCAGGCCGCCGGTGGCCAGTATCGTCTTCTTCGCCAGATAGGTGTTGACGATCGAGTTTTGTTGATCGAAGACGTATGCGCCGACACAGGTAGGGGCAGAATAGACAAGCAGAGGGTCGCGTGCATGGTGGGAGAGGGTAAGCAGATCGACCGCCGTATGTCCGGTGAGAAGTCTGATATTCGGCATCTGCTCGATCGCCTCGATGATCCGTTCCTCGATCGCCCGACCAGTGGCATCGTCTATATGGAGGATGCGGGTGGTCGAATGGGCTGCTTCGCGGATATAGTCCGGTCTGTCGCCCCTGGTCCCAGTGAACCGGATGCCCAGCTTGTCCAGCAGCACCTTTTGCAGCAGACGTGGCCCTTGCTCGGCCAAGATCTTCACCGCCTGCGGATTATTGTACCCGCATCCGGCCCGTAACAGGTCTTCTGCGAGCAGATCTGCCGAGTCCTCCGGCCCGCGGCCGATTATCCCACCCTGGGCGTAGAAGGTGTTCGACTCCCACGGTTCCGCAGCGTTGGTCACCACAGTGACCTGCACCTGCGGATCCTCCGCCAGGATGAGTGCAGCTACGCCGCCGGCGATCCCGCTGCCGATTACCAATACATCAGTTAAGATTCGTTCTTTCAATTGTCCGATCCTCTTTCCTTCGTTCCTCAATCCTCGCCCCGCGTAAGCAGTCAGCAAACCCATACCGGCTGAAATATGGCAGGCCTAGAACCACGGACTGACACTGATCGTATGAACCACTCCGAGTTTTTCGGAGGTTTTTTTACGTGAATCCGGTCTCGATGACCGGAGCCTCCTGACTCTGATAGTATATCACCTCTAACTCGGCGGGTGGGATGCTCCCGATCGGCTCAAGCAGCCGTCGATTATTGAACCAATCCACCCAGTCGAGGGCCTCGAACTCCACATGGTTAACGCTACGCCAAGATCCTAGTTTATAGATTACCGCCGTCTTATACAAGCCGATGATCGTTTCCGCAAGCGCGTTGTCGCACGAGTCGCCAACGCTGCCCACCGATGGCGCAATATCTGCTAAGCGTTCCGTGTAGCGATGGACAGGTACTGCCCCCCTCCCGGTCGCTGTGGTGCACAAGACGTTTGATGTTGGGACGAGCATAGAGAGCCTGCTCCAGCGCGTCAAGGGGCAGGTCGCTACGTAGCGACCGCGACACACGCCAACCTACGATCATCCGCGAGAACACGTCGATGATAAACGCAACGTACACGAAGCCCTTCCGGGTTGCCACGTAGGTCAGATCAGCTACACACAGCTGGGTTGGCCGGATGGCGGTGAAATTGTGTTTTACCAGGTTCGCCGGACGTGCTGCCGACCCGTATTAACCTCGGTCTTGCGCACCCACTTCCGCAGTGTCTCTGAGGAGCAGCCGATCTTGCTCGCAATCGACCCGATCGCCGACCACTGAGAATCGTAGCCCCGTTCATGCTCCAACACCATCCGAAACGCTCTCGCCCGAGCTTCCGGGGAATATCTGTTCGATCGTTTCATAGCTCCATCCTCTCAAACAATTCAGTCTCGGGAGGTGTAGTAACCGATTGTGAACTTAGCGCCCTTCGGGCGGGCTTTGGACAAGCATCTTTGCCGCAGCCTGTCTGCCGATCAGGCAAGGCGAACTTCCGAACGCGTCACGACCTCGGAGAGCGTAAAAATGGAAATTCCTATACTTTGGACTTACTACACCCCCTAAGAACCTGTCTGCCTCACCGACACAGGCAGGTCTGCGGAGTATACAGAGAGGGGAACTAGCACCTTAATGCTTGATCTCAGGGCTCTCTGCGGTAAAATGTTTGAAGTTATCGATGTATCCTCCCTGGCTGGCAGACATGCGGCTTTGCTCTGCAACCAGGTTTGAAGATGAGCAGTGGATGAGGGTTGAATAATGCAGCCAAAAAAAACGGGGCAGCATTGCGATACTCAGATCCCATAAACGGACCGTTCGCTAAAGAAAATTAGTACGTTACCCCTAACAGATAACATGAATAGAGCTTTCATCAAATACCCGCGCTTGCTTCTGATCAGCCTTAACCTGGTCTTCAGCGCTGCTCCCAAAGAGACCATCCTCCTTGCCTTGGTTCTAGGTATACAAGCTTTAGTCCCTGCATTAGGCATCTTTGTCGTGCGCGAGTTGGTAGACGCCGTCGCCGGCCAAGCCACGTTTGCGGTTGCCGTCCGGTGGGGGGCTGTCTGGGTTGCCGCCCTTCTGATCACGCAAGCCATTGGACCGTTGTACGCGCTTCTGCAAGGCAACCTCAATGAGCAGCTCACCGCCTACTTCAACCTGCTACTCATGCGCAAGATCGAGTCCTTCAGGGACCTGGGCCCGTTTGAAGAGGAGGAGTTCTACGATGAGGTGCGGCTCCTTCAGGAGCAAGCCGCCTACCAACCTACCAACCTGCTTATTTTCCTAACCAGCGCAACCCAGGATTTTCTGGCTCTCATACCGCTAGTTGTTCTCTTAGCCATCCTTGGCTGGTGGGTCCCCCTGCTCATTCTGGCCGCGGCTGTGCCGTACGCGGTGGTCTCTTTCCGTCTACAACGGGGCGTTTGGGAGACTGTGGCCTTAAGCAATCCGGTCGCTCGGCGGATGCAGTATTGCAGTCAGGTTCTCCTCGGCCATGAATTCGCCAAGGAAAACCGACTCTTCAATAACGGCGCATTCTGGCTGGGGTGCTATACCCAGGCGTTTAAGAGCCTCCACGCCAAAATGCGGCTTGTCAGGTGGCGGCAAGCCGGCGGGAGCATCTCCCTTGCCCTACTAAGCGTACTTGGGGTAGGCGCGGCGTTCTTCCAACTGCTCAGGCAAAACCAAAGCCCGGGAAGCCTCGTTCTCTTTGTGCAATCCCTTGCGCTGATCCAACACAACCTCTCGATGCTGGCCCAGGACGGAGGAATGCTCTACCAATCTCTACTCTACATGGAGCGATTCAATCTCTTCCTCAACCGCTCTCCCTCACTTGTCTTGCCGGCTATTCCCAAGAAGCAAGAAAAACCTCTTAAGGAAGGGATCTCTTTCGAGAACGTATCCTTCACCTACCCCGACGGGCGTACTGCCCTTGAGGGAGTCAGTCTGCGGATCAACCCCGGAGAGGTTGTCGCCCTTGTGGGCGAAAACGGCGCTGGAAAGACCACCCTGGTCAAGCTGCTCCTTCGCTTTCACGACCCCTCTTCGGGGAAGATCTTGATAGACGGAGAGGCGCTTTCCGGGCTGGACCTGGAAGCTTGGCGCGAGCGAGTCGGGGCGGTCTTTCAAGACTTTGGAAACTACGCTCTCACTTTAAAGGAGAACGTGACCCTTGCCGACTTGAACCGTGCTGAAGACAAAGAGCGACTCCTGCGAGCACTCCGGGCTTCAGGGACTGATACGATCGCGGTGAAACTTCCACAAGGGGTTGAAACCCTGTTAGGGAAAGAGTTTGGAGGCACAGATCTCTCCGGGGGGGAATGGCAGAAGTTGGCCCTGGCCAGAGCCTTCTTTAGGGAAGAGGCGGATATCCTCATCCTGGACGAACCCACCTCTTCGTTGGACCCCAAGAGCGAACTGGAGATTTACCGCCAGTTTGCCGACCTGGCCCGGGGTAAGACGGTCGTCCTGGTTACCCATCGCTTAGCCTCGGTGCGGATGGCCGATTGCATTTTTGTCCTAAAGGATGGCCGACTCATTGAGGCGGGCGCCCATGAAGAACTCATCGCCCACCCGGGGGAGTACGCCAGCCTCTGGACGGCGCAAGCACAGCAGTACGAGGACGAACCTTGAACTTAACCGTGAGCCTTTATTTTACGGTCAGCATCCGTTCCAGCGCGATTCGGGCCCAGCGCGCGATCTCGGGTGAAACAGTGACCCGATCAACCGTTCTGCCGGCGGTTAGGGCATCCAGCACCGCATACAGATGTTGGGGGGTGGTGAGGTGCATTGTGCGGCAGAGTGAGAGGGCCAAAGGGCCGATAGTCTTGTCCGGGTATTTGTCTGCCAGGCGCTGAACAAGGTTTATCTCAGTCCCGATCGCTATCTTGGCACCGGGCGCCGCTGCCGCAACCACGCGGATAATCGTTGACGTCGAGCCGCTCTGGTCGGCGGCCCGGACCACCTCTGCTGGACACTCAGGGTGGACGATTATCATGATATCGCGGTGGCGTTTGCGTATCTCGTGTATGTGCGCGACGGTGAAGCGGGTGTGTACATAGCACATTCCCTTCCAGATAACGACCTTGGCCCCGGGCGCCCGCTTAAGACTCATCTTGGGATCAGCCGGGTCCCACAGGGCGATCTTCTCTTCCGGGATGCCGATCGCCAGGGCTGTGTTCCGTCCCAGGTGTTCGTCCGGGAAGAAGAGGAGATGCTCTTTTTGGGCCAACGCCCAGCGGAAGATCGGTTCGGCGTTGGCCGAGGTGCAGACAGCCCCGCCCTTACGACCGCAAAGTGCCTTCACCTCAGCGAGCGAGTTCTGATAAGTGATCGGCAACAGATCGCCGCCCCATAAGTCGGAGAGCATCTCCCACGCCTGGTTCGCCTCATCGCCGGTGGACATCATCGCCATTGGGCAGAAGGCCTCTGCCTCGGGGAGGATCACCGTCTGATCGGGTGCGCAGAGCACCGCTGCCGTCTCGGCCATGAAGTCGACTCCGCAGAAGATGATGTAGCGGGCCCGGTGTTGTTGTGCTGCTATCTGCGCTAGCTCGAGCGAATCACCGCGAAAATCAGCAAATTGCAGCACATCATCCCGCTGATAGTGATGTCCGAGGATGATCAGATCGTCCCCAAGCTGCTCCTTTGCCCGTCGGATGCGAGCGAACAGCTCGTCTGTCGGCAGCTCTTCATAGTCTCTGAGCATGCGTCCGCCCCCTCTTTCGTTTATTTTACCAGTTTGAGCGATATATCCAGTGAGGGCGCCGAATGAGTGAGAGCGCCGACTGAGATGTAGTCGACCCCTGTCATCGCGATCTTGCGCACCATTTCCAGGTTCACCCCTCCAGACGCCTCCAGGCTCACCTTTCCCGCTGTCAGGCGAACCGCCCGTTCCATCGCTTTGAGTGACATGTTATCGAGCATTATCCGATCGACAGCCAGCGTCAGCGCTTCTTCCAGCTCCCGTTCGCCTTGCACCTCCACCTCGATCGGCAACCCGGCGCGGTTGTGAGTCCGCACCGTGTTCACCGCAGCGGTGATGCTCCCCGCCGCCGCTATATGGTTCTCCTTGATCAGCACCATATCGAACAGACCCATACGGTGGTTCTGGCCGCCGCCCAGGCGCACGGCCCACTTGTCGAGTGTCCTCAGCCCGGGTGCGGTCTTGCGGGTGTCGAGGATGACCGCATCCGTCCCGGCTACGGCTGTCACATAGCGGTCGGTGAGGGTAGCGATCCCCGACATCCGCTGCAGGAAGTTCAGTGCTGTTCGCTCTGCCGTGAGGATCGGGCGGACCGAACCACGTACATGCGCAATAATATCACCAGGCTTGACCCGCGCTCCATCGTTCACAGCGATATGAAAGGAGACGGCGGGATCGACAGCAGCGAAGACCTGGGCGGCCACAGCCAGTCCGGCCACTATGCCGGATTCTCGGGCGAGTATGCGCGCCTCAGCCCGTACCTGCTCTGGGACCGTCCATACGGTTGTAGCATCACCGCTACCTACGTCTTCCTGCAACGCACGCCGCACTGCGGCCTCAATCTCGGAGTTCAGGCCTGCCTGTACAGCGCACCTGTCTGCCATCGCATTCTGACAGGCAGGCGCAGATAGGTCGGTCGATGAACGGTGTTTGTCGGTGATCATCTATTCTGGATCGCCTCCTCTCCTGGTGCAAGCATTCAGTAAATTTAAAGTATAGGAATTTCCATTTTTACGCTCTCCGAGGTCGTGACGCGTTCGGAGGTTCGCCCTGCCTGATCGGCAGACAGGCTGTTGCAAAGATGCTTGTCCAAAGCCCGCCCGAAGGGCGCTAAGTTCATATTGGCTGA
>JAJOKK010000062.1:4202-8708 GCA_021129875.1 Candidatus Bipolaricaulota bacterium | reverse complement strand
GTCGGAAAGTGTGATGAATCTCCCAAAATCAGAAGATTTTAATGCGCTGATAGAGCTTAACCGATCACGCATGAAGTGCTCTTTAGGTGTTACTTTCGGCGAAACTAAGAGCCGATCGATTGCTCCGCCGGACATGGGGCCTACAACAAAAAACCTGCCCCTTGTTTAGACGAAGAGCGAGTCTCTCCGCAAAGACAGGCCGGTCTTCTCTCAGCCGAAAGCAAGAAGATCTTCCGGGATGCTGAGCCCAGACCTCTTTCGGAAGTCCTCCGGGTAGTTGCCATTGAGGTGAAGCTGTCTCTATAATGCCGCTGCCAGCAGTACCCTATCCATATGAATGGAGGCGAGAGAAGATGGAGATTACGGTAACAGCGATTAAGGCAGATATCGGGGGGGTCGGAGGACACCTTGCTCCGAGCAAGGCGGTCCTGTCCTGCGTTGCGGAGACGGTCGACAGACAGGGAAGAGGTATGATCATCGACCACTTTATCGGCCATACCGGAGACGATATCGCGATCCTGCTTACCCATGACCGGGATGTAGGAAACGATGATGTACACCGCCTCGCTTGGGACGCGTTCACCGCGGGAACAGCGGTCGCAAAGAAACAGGGTCTTTACGGTGCAGGACAGGACCTTCTTAAGGATGCGTTCTCCGGAAACATCCGAGGGTTAGGACCGGCCGTCGCTGAGATGAACTTCGACGAGCGGGAGAACGAGCCGTTCCTCATGTTCACCGCCGACAAGACCGAGCCCGGCGCCTACAACCTCCCCCTCTATCTGGCGTTTGCCGACCCGATGTACAACCCCGGCCTGCTCCTATCGCCGGCTGTCGGGCAGGGGTTCACATTCCGGGTCATGGATGTCGAATACACAAAAGGGGATCGGATGATCGAGCTCTCCACCCCAGAGGATGCCTACGACCTTGCCTCGCTTCTGCGCGACAACGGCCGCTTTGTCGTCGAATCGATCCGCTCGCGCGCTGACGGGGAGCAGGCCGTCTCCTGTTGCACGACTCGCCTGCGCAACATCGCCGGGAAATACGTGGGCAAGGATGATCCGGTCATGCTCGTGCGCACACAGAAGACCTTCCCCGCCACTGGAGAGGTGCTCGCCCCGTTCGAGATAGGACACCTTGTCGCCGGATTTATGCGCGGAAGCCACACCGGACCGCTTATGCCGGTGAAGGCTGGAACAGGCGTCTCGTTCTTCGACGGCCCTCCGATCGTTTGCTGCCTTGCTTTTTCACTGCAAAACGGGAAACTTACAGAGCCGATCGATCCGTTCGATCACCCGTACTGGGATTGGGTGCGGCACAATGTTGCCAGGAAAGCACACGATATCCGCGCTCAGGGTTTCTCCGGCGCAGCGATGCTCCCCTATTCCGATCTTGAGTACGGGGGGATTACAGAGCGGATGGAAAGGCTTGAACAGCAGTTCCAATGCCGTTAATCAGGGAGAGGTTTCTTTGTAAACATGGATTTAATAGAAAAGAGGATCGACAAGACCCTGTTCAGTGAACAGGCGATCCACGCACGGACCGATGAACTGGGAATGATGATTGCGCACGACTATAGCCAGGGTGGGCTTGCCTGCGATCCATACGGGCGAGCGCCGCTCTTGGTCTGCGTCTTGCACGGGGCATTGGTCTTTATGGCTGATCTGATACGTCGGATCCCAATCGAGATCGAACACGACTTCATCTGCGTCTCTTCATATGGAAACGGGACCTCGCCCGGCGCGGTCGGCCTGATCAAGGACCTGGAGAGGCCGCTCCAGGGACGGGATGTGCTGATCGTTGAAGACATCATCGATACCGGCCACACGATCGATTATCTACAGCGTGGGTTCGCCGCGCGCAACCCGGCATCGCTCCGTGTCTGCACCCTAATCGACAAGGTCGTCCGACGCGAAACATCGGTCAAGATCGACTACACAGGCTTCCTCCTTGAAGAGGACGCATTCATCGTCGGCTACGGCATGGACTACGCCGAACTCTACCGCAACCTTCCCTACATAGGGGTGTTGAAGGACGAGCACATCCGATGACCAGCCCCTTCCATACTTTAGGGATTGAGACCTCTTGCGACGAGACCGCGGTCTCTCTGCTGCGCGGGGAGACGGAGGTCATTGCCAATCTTGTCTACACCCAAGCGGAGATCCATGCACGCTACGGCGGGGTCGTCCCGGAGATCGCCTCGCGCGACCACCTGCGCAAGCTCCCTTACCTGGTCAACGACGCGCTCACCCGCGCGGAGATCTCACTCGATGAGCTATCCCTTATCGCGACTACGTACGGACCAGGTCTGATCGGGCCACTCCTTGTCGGCCTCTCCTACGGGAAGGGGCTCGCCTTCGGCCTTGACATCCCTTTTATCGGGGTGAACCACCTAGAGGGACACATCTTCTCCCACCGTTTGACGTCCCCGGATCTGTCGCCGCCGTTCATGGCGCTGATCGTCTCCGGCGGGCATACGCTCCTAGTAGAAGCACGGGATTACGGGAATTACCGCCTGGTCGGCACAACGGTCGATGACGCGGCCGGTGAGGCGCTGGACAAAGTCGGAAAGATGCTCGGGATCGGCTATCCGGCCGGAGCGGAGATCGACCGCCTGGCACAGGAGGGCAACCCCACCGCAATCCGTTTTCCCCGCCCGATGGCCTCCTCCCCCGGATTCGACTTCAGCTTCGCCGGATTGAAGACCGCCGTCCTATATTACCTGAGAAAGAGTCCCGGGGAAAGGAAGGAAGATGTCGCCGCCTCGTTCCTGGCAAGCGTGATCGACGTGTTGGTGAAGAAGTCGCTCGAGGCGACGCGCCGCTACCACCTCGACCGGTTGATCGTGGTCGGCGGGGTGGCCGCGAACTCCCATCTACAGAAGCGGTTCGTAATCGATGGACAAAAACGGGGGATCGACGTCCTCTTTCCAAAACCGGTCTATTGCACCGACAACGCCGCCATGATCGCCGGCGCCGGCGCCTTTCGCTATCTACAAACCGGAGAGACCCACCCTTTCTCGCTCCCACCGGCGCCATCGTTATCGTTGCACCAGGAGAGCGAACGGTAAATCTTGTCCCAGCCGCCTCAGGCTATATTCATCGATCGAAGATATTCACCCCAGAAACAGACCCTTCTTGTCGGTCCGTTACGGCCTGTTCTGCGCCAGGGCGAGAGCGTAGATGAGGGCGGTGATTATAATCGCTACCCCGACGACAAGGGCAACAGCGGCCGTGGCCATCGGAGGAGAAGGCTCCTGGTCTGCGGCGGCCGGTGCACGGGCAACGATCGCATCAGCGGCAAGCTCATAGGCAGCGATGTCCGAGGCGAGCGGTTCGCCGGGATGTGCAGGGTCCTCAACCCACACCTTCCACGTCCAAATTCCGGGCTCAGCAGCGGGAAGGACGGCGCTGTTCCACAGGAAGGTTGCTGTTGAAAACCGGCGTGGCACCGGGTAGAGGCTACGCCGCTCCCGCGAATAGGATAGCCGGTCTCCTGGTTGTGGATGCTGCGTTTCGTAGTAGACGTAGTAGATTTCGCCCTGCGGGTCGATCAGACGGACGTAGAGAATCAGATCGTCCTCCGCACCGCTCCCGCTCAGCCGGATGAACCGGTGCTGTATATCACCGGGGTGGAAGAGATCTTTTTCAGGCGAGAACGAGAGATCCAGCCTCAGATCCCGCACAGCAGGTGCGGGGCCCGGCCCGTAGACAACGACAAACCGGTCGATGGTGTATGCACCGAGTACTCCTCTGGAAAGGGTCGTCACGGTCCCTTGCGGGTCTGTATGGTCGCGGTTGTACGGATCGATGATCAGGTAATCGTCGCCGAGCCGGCCGGTGATCACCACCCAGTGGCAGTCCTCCCGGTTACTATCGGGGCTACGACAGGCACCCCCCCAGAAATGAACCCCAGCGATCACCGGTCGTCCACGTTCCAGCGCACGATCGATGATCGATCGCGAGACTGCATCGATCCCTGGTTCGCTCCTGTTCTCGTGTGATGAGAGGGAGATCTGCGGCGGGAGGGCCGCCCACCTCAGACAACAGTTTCCGGCCGAACCGGGAGTACAGCGGCCGAACCCGTCGTTCATCCGTAGCCAGTCGTTCAGGATTCCCGGATCGATCCCCACCTGCACGCGACCACTGCATGATTCCTCCTGTGGGACGTAGAGTTCCACCCCGTAGAAAGCAAGGACCATTGCAAACGCGGTGACCAGACAACCTACAGCGCCGATCGTATAAGGGCAGCCCGCGCTCCCCAGTCGGCAGTCGGCCCAGTAGCCGAAGGCGCCGCGATACGCCTGGTTGAACGAGGGAACGGGAAGACCGATTGCCCCCTGTGCAGGCGGCGAAAGCACCCCGAGGAGAAAGCAGAGGGAAAAGCAGAGGAGAAGAACGGAGCGAAACCGACCGTTCACCTCACCAACCCCTGCCTCGTACAATCACAACCAACGCACCCTATGAACCCCATGAACCCAACGAACTCCATGAACCCAACGAACTCCAT
>JAJOKK010000062.1:0-4102 GCA_021129875.1 Candidatus Bipolaricaulota bacterium | reverse complement strand
CCATGAACCCAACGAACTCCATGAACCCAACGAACTCCATAAACCCCACACTAATCTCCTTCGCGTGCGCAGATCGCTCGTGCCGCGATCAGCCCACTCACTGCGGAGTAGACGATCCCCCGGCAGTGCCCGGATGCGTCACCCGCGACGTAGAACCTCGGAATCTGCGTCTCCATCGACGGATTCACAGGGTAGCGGGTGTCGTAGAACTTGATCTCCGGGGCGTAGAGGAACGTGCTGTCCGCGGTAAGACCAGGGATGATGTTGTTCAGCTGCTCCAACCCCTCGCGGAGGTTCACCAACACGCGGTCGGGGAGGGCCATGGAGATATCGCCGGGCGTAGCGCCAGTGAACGTGGGAGAGATCATCGCCCGCCGCAGTCGCTCGTCAGTGGAGCGTCGCCCGTTTTTCAGGTCCTTCAGCCGCTGGATGATCGGCCTGCCTCCGCCGATTGTCGTCGCCAGTTTGGCGATCGCCCGTCCGTATTCGGTGGTATCCTCCACCGGGTCGGTCAGTTCGATATGAGAGAGGAGCGCAAAGTTGGTGTTCTCTGTCTTCGTATCGTTCTCGGCATGGCCGTTCACCAGGATGAAGTCGTCGTAGGACTCCTTCACCACAAACCCTCGTGGGTTGGTGCAGAAGGTGCGCACCATGTCATCGTACGTAGCGGTACGCACGCGCAGCTTGGCGTCGTACATCACCTTCTCGATCGGCGCGTAGATCTCCGCTGGAAACTCGACGCGCACCCCGACGTCGATCGGGCCGTATTCGGTGATGATCCCCAGCCGTCCTGCTTCCTCGCGTAGCCAGTACGCCCCTGCCCGTCCGGGTGCAGCGATCAGGTAGCGCGCATCGATCTTCTCCCTGCCGACAAGGAGAAACCGGTCTTCTCTTCTTTCGATCTGCTCTATACGGTTGTCGAGCGATACAAGGATCCCCTGATCGAGAAGATGCTGGTAGAAACGGGCAATGATCCGGCGGACATGTGAGGTCCCCATGTGGCGTTGTCTTCCACTGATAAACTCAATCCCGAACCTCGCTGCATCCTTCTTCAGCTCGACCAGGCTCTTCTGGTCCTCACCAGAGTACTTCTCCGGAGCGCCGAAGCGGGTAAAGGTATCGTCCACCTGATCGATGTGCGCCTGGACCTCTGTCTCGCTGCATCCGAAGCTCCGCGGATCCCCTCCTATTTTTGGGGTGAGGTTGAGTTTCCCATCGGAGAAGGCCCCGGCCCCGCCGACACCAAAGCAGAGATGCTTTCGCTTCTCCGGTTCCCACCCCGGTCGACGAGGATCGTTGTAAGACCGCTCTGTGCAAGCTCCTGCGCGGCGAAGAGCCCTGCCGGCCCTGCCCCGAGGATCGCTACGTCCACTTTCTTCATGGCAGCACCTCCTGCAATGCATCAACACTCGCCAGTTCCGCGTCCGGCACCGCCGTTGGGGCCTCTGCTGGGGCGTGGGCATCCCGTCCGTTCACCCAGACCGCCTGCATCCCTACCCCCTTCGCACCGACGATATCAATCGGCATCGAATTGCCGACATAGACCGCCTCCTGCGCGGTGACCTTCAAGAGTTCTAGTAGGATCTCAAAGACGCGTCCGTCCGGTTTGTGGATGCCGACATCGCCGGCGACAACGATCGTATCGAACAGAGACGCGATCTCAAGCCACTCTATCTTCGGCCACTGCATGTCGCTTGGCCCGTTGGTAAGAAGGCCCACCCGATACGTCTGTCTCAGCTCCAGAAGCAGTTCTCTTGCTCCGTCAAACAGGGTGATTGATGGACTCCGTATCTGCACGTAGATCGAAGCGCATCTCCGGGCAAAAGGAAGATCAGTGATCCCGTGTTCCGCCAGGAGACAGGCCCACATGCCTTCCTGCAAAGCACGTACAGAGCCGTCTTCCGGCTCGACCTCACCCCACAGTGCATCGAACCTCTCTGCAGCCACATCGAGATCGCCTAGGCGATCGTGCGGCTCTCCGGCACGGCGCAGCGATTCTCCGATCGCCTCAGCGACGCTCACACCGTAGTAGCACAGAGTTCCATCGAGATCGAATACAACAGCGGAGACAGGGCGAAGGCTCATCGGTTGAATGACTCCTTTAAGTGGTTTATCCTATGCCGCTAATTCGTTTATCATGCGGTCAAACAAGAATCATAGAGGGGTGGTTCCCTGAAATCAAGAGGAAGGACCATGCGGATCATCGGTGGAAGCAGGCGTGGGCGGAAGATCTCAGGGTGGGAGGAGGCCGGAATCCGGCCGATGCGTGATTTCGTCCGTACCTCCCTGTTCAACATCCTGGCAGACCTTGTGTCGGAGGCGAACTTTCTGGATCTCTTCTGCGGAACAGGGAGCGTTGGCCTCGAGGCCCTCTCCCGTGGAGCAAGCTCCGCGGTCTTCGTCGATCGAGCACCGGGAGCATGCAAAATCATACGTCACAATCTGGATATGCTCGGCTTTCTCGAGCAGGGGCAGGTGGAGGAGGCCGACTTTGCTGTGGGGATCGATCGGTTGCAGCAGAGGGGACAGTCCTTCGACCTCGCCTTCGTCGGCCCTCCGTACGGGAAAGGGCTTGCCGATGCCTCCCTGCACCGCCTGGGGGAGGGGCGACTCCTCCTCCCCGCGGCGATCGTCATCTGCGAAGTACGGAAAGGGACGGAGATAGCCCCGTCCTACGGCAGGTTGCAGGTGATCGACCAGCGCACCTACGGGGATAACGTCCTCTTCTTCCACCGCCTAGAAGAGGAGCTAACCCTCACTCCGTTCGGGTAATTTTAAATTCAAAATGAAAAATGAAAATTGCAAAATCGAAGCTTTTTCTCTCGCCCGCTCGCTACGCGCACTCAAGCCGCAAAAATCGCTAAGAAAACCCAGTTTTATTTCAGTCTGTGTTTCTTTCCCTTCTTCTGCTGTTCTCTGCATCTTTGCATCTTTGCGAGATACCAATTTTTCATTCGTCTTTATGAAATTTTTCTTATATGCTGCAAGGAGGAATATCCGTGGGCGGGTTTTGGTAAGACTTTTTGCAGCGGCCTGCCGCCTGCCTGTCAGAATACGGGCGGCAGGCCTCGGAGAGCGCAAAGATAGAAATTCCTATACTTTCAAGCAACGGTCTTCTGAAAATTAAAGGAGGTTTAAAATGAGCGGTAGGCTGATCCTAATGACAAATGACGATGGTGTTAATGCCCATGGATTGATGGCGCTGAAAGAGGAGCTCGACCGGGTGGCGCGGGTGGAGGTCTACGCACCGGACCGTAACTGGTCGGCGGCGAGCCGAACGATGACCTTCCACAAGCCGTTGCGTGTGGACCGGGTGCGTCTATTGAACGGCAGTGTGGGGCATATGACGAGCGGTACGCCCTCTGATTGCGTCTCCCTCGCCCTTCTCGGGCTGCTCGATGAACGCCCAGACCTGCTCGTCTCAGGGATCAACTCCGGCCTGAACCTGGGGCAAGACATCTCTTACTCGGGGACTGTCGCTGCAGCGATGGAAGGGGTGCGAGGAGGGGTCCCGGCAGTCGCTGTCTCATTCGACACCGGCGCAGGCGGTTCCGAGATCCCGGATTACTCTCACGCAGCAAGTTTTGCGGCTCAACTCGCCGCCTTCCTTCTCGATAGCGATCCTCTCCCCCCGGGGGTCCTGCTCAACGTCAACGTCCCCCAGCTCCCCCCAGGCCGCCCGCCTGAGGTGCGGCTGACCCGGCTGGGCGGGCTCGCTTACAGTCACTATCTCGTCACCGGAGAGGATCCGCGAGGGCGGAACTACTACTGGATCACCGGCGATCCTCTGACCAAGATCCCACCGGAAGAAGAAGGGACCGATATCTGGGCGATCGCCAACGGGTTCATCTCAATCACCCCAATCCACCTCGACATGACCGAACATACACTCCTCAAGGATCTGCGCAATTGGGAGGAGCGGAACTGGTTCGATCAGAACGGTTAGAAAGCGAACCTGCGTGGTGATGGATGATCGGTAATGGGTGATGCGAATCTCAAGGTTCCAAAGCAGGAGGGCACTGATTACCCATCATAACATCTCGCTATACAGGCTGTTGCATAACCCTCTTCTCCTTGCAGAACAGAAGCTTTCACCGTCTCG
>JAJOKK010000049.1 GCA_021129875.1 Candidatus Bipolaricaulota bacterium | reverse complement strand
CGATCGAGCGCCCCATAAAATCATGATAACAGATTGATCATCCGATGTCAAGAGCAAGAGAGAGAGAGAGAGAGAGAGAGAGTGTGTGTGTGTGTGTGTGTGTTCAATGTTTTCGGCGTGTAGGGTAATTTCGTCATTCCGCTACATAAAGCCGATCCGCAATTTGCTCGCGCTGCTGGTCGATCTGCTGTGTGTGCTTGTACAACCAAGTTAAGTGCGAAGAGGGATGATCGGCTCGATCACCGGGCGTGTTTGCCGTTGACAAGCAGGCCGCGTGTTGCAGTCGATTCTCGACGAGTGACCGCTCTACGGACGCCTGCTCCATGAACGTTTGTACTCGGCAACCAGAAGGGCGAGCAGGAAGAGGACGAGCCCAGCTGCCAAGTGGACCCATCGCCTGGTGAGGAGAGCGTCAGGGGAAAGCAGTGCACGAAGCAGCATGAGCGCGAGCCACCCGACGACCCGGTGCTGTAGAATTTCCGCATGAACTATAGGGACAGCGAATGAGAGGCCCCACCAGGCAAGCGCCGCTCCGAGCCCCCATTCTGCATCCCACGCCGTCCAAGGAGAAGAGCGGTCGTCCCGAGCAACAGATAGACAGTGTTGCTGAGAAGATGCGTAACACTCTATTGAGCATAGTGTCACCGGAATAACGGTGCGGAGAGGATGCCTTATCCCTCCTATCTACCCTGTTAGTCTGGTTGTCTGACCGGGCACGATCCGCTATAGTGACCGTTGATCGTAAGACATAAAGGGAGGGGCGGACGATGATGAAGCGACTGGTCGAACGGGTGAACATTTGGGCCGGGGGAGATGCTGTCGTCAACAATGGCGCGATCCTCCTCGATGGAGGTACGATCGAGGCGGTATTGACGCACGAAGAGTTGGCGGAATGTGAGATCCCCGCCGCTGTCGAGCGGATAGACGGCGGCGGAAGGCTCGCCATTCCTGGTCTTGTCAATGCGCATACCCATCTCTACAGCAGCCTTGCCCGCGGGATGAGCCTTCCCGGGTTCGCCCCGACGAGTTTTACCCAGATCCTCGAGCAGCTGTGGTGGCGGCTGGATAAGGCGCTCGATGCGGAGTCGGTGCGGACGAGCGCTGTTGTCGGGGCGATGGAGGCGGCGCGCTGTGGGGTCACCAGTCTGATCGATCATCACGCAAGCCCTTACGCTGTGCCCGGTAGCCTGGAGGGTCTGCGCAAGGCGGTCTGTGACGATGTCGGGCTGCGCGGTGTCTTCTGTTATGAGGTCTCTGACCGGGACGGGGAAGAGATCGCTCTTGCCGGGATCGAGGAGAACCGCTCCTTCCTCTCCGACCAGTCATTGACCGCCCGGTCATCGACCGACCACCCGGCAGATGATCGGTTGAGCGCTGGTCTATTCGGCCTGCATGCTTCGTTCACCCTCTCCGACGCCACCCTCGAGCGCGTTGCTTCGTCCCTTCCAGAGGGAGTAGGCATACATATCCACGTCGCCGAAGGGCCGGAGGACGAGATGCAGTGCGTGGCCGAGCATGGCTTGCGCATTGTCGAGCGGCTGGACCGGTTCGGCATGCTCCGCCCCACTTCGATCCTCGCCCATTGCCTGCACCTCGATGAAGCGGAGAAGGATCTGCTTTCGGCGCGCAACGTGATTGTGGCCCATAACCCGCGTTCAAACATGAACAACGCTGTCGGCGCCTTCGACCTCGACGGGTCCCTCGGGCGCAACCTGCTCGTGGGGCTGGGGACCGACGGTCTGGGAGCAAATATGCTCGCGGAGCTGTTCACCGCGGCACTCTTTCAGAAGGCTAGCCGCAACGATCCGCTCGCCGCTCCATTCCCCTCTTTGCATCGCCTCCTCTTCGAGAACAACCCGCGGATTGTAGAGCGGACCCTCGGGGTGAAGGTCGGACGGATCTCCCCGGGATACCCGGCTGATATCGCGATCCTCGACTACATTCCGCCGACGCCGCTATCCGGCGATACGATCCTCGGGCACATCCTCTTCGGAATCGCGGTCCACTCGCTCCGTGTCACCGACCTCTTCGTCGCCGGGCGTGCGGTCCTGCGCGACGGCCGGTTCTGCGACTTTGATGAGGATGAGGTCTACGCCCACGCCCGGGAGCAGGCGGCCCGGCTGTGGAGGGGGGCTGTATGATCACCATGCGCATCGATCGTTCCCCCCGAGGTCTCGATCGTGGCCGAGGATGCTCTTTGCTCTGAGGAGGATTAAGTATGTCCGACGCGATGAAGGTTCAGCCGTTTGCCGTTCTGCTCCGCCAGCTCTTACAGGAGTACAAAGGGTGCGGGAGCATCTTCGGAATAGACCGCTCCCTGTTCTACAGACCGACTGATTCCAGCCCCTATGCCACGGACGACCTGTTCGGCGAGTACCTTGCGACGCCGATCGGGCCGGCTGCGGGGCCGCATACCCAGCTGGCGCAGAATATCGTCTGTGCCTGGCTTTCCGGCGGCCGGTTCATCGAACTGAAGACGGTTCAGATCATGGATGAGCTGGAGATTCCCCGTCCGTGCATCGATATGGAGGATGAGGGGTACAATGTCGAGTGGTCGCAGGAGCTGAAGCTCGATCAGTCGGCGCGCGAGTACGTCAACGCGTGGGTGTTGATCCATCTCCTCCGCAGGCTCCTCGGGTTCGAGGATGCGACACGGTTCGGCACGATCTTCAATATGAGCGTCGGGTACAACCTGGAGGGGATCCAGAGCGAGCCGATGCTCCGCTTTATGGACCGGCTGGCTGATGCTTCGGAGGAGATTGCCGCCATACGGACGACCCTCAACCAGAAGTTTCCCGACTACGGCGATATTGAGATCCCTACCCGGATTACAAACAGCGTCACCCTCTCCACTATGCACGGCTGCCCTCCGGATGAGATCGAGAAGATCGCTTGCTACCTGCTGGAAGATAGGGGGCTGCATACGACGGTCAAGCTGAACCCGACCCTCCTCGGACGGGAGACGGTGCTGCGGATACTGCACGACGACTTGGGCTATCATGAGATCGAGATCCCAAATGCTGTCTTCGAGCACGACTTGAAGTACGAACGGGCGATGGAGATGATCAGGAGGCTCCAGCAGATAGCAACGGAGCGTGGTCTGACCTTCGGGGTGAAGCTCTCCAACACCCTGGCGATGCGCAACCACAAGGAGAACCTCGCCGGCGAGGAGATGTATATGTCCGGACGGCCCCTCTATCCGCTGACGATCAACCTGTTCCACCGGCTGACCGAGGAGTTCGACGGCGATCTGAACATCTCTTACTCTGCCGGTGCGGATGCACTCAACGTGACGACGATCCTTGCCTCTGGGGCCCGGCCGGTGACGGTCGCCTCCGATCTGCTCAAACCGGGCGGCTATTCCCGGCTGTTACAGTACCTGGAGAACCTGGAGAACGAGATGCGCACGCACGGAGCGGCGAGTCTGGACGAGCTGGCATACGACCGCCGCGCTCGGTTGGAACAGGCGGCGGTCGCCGCGCTGCAGGATCCTCGGTACAAGAAAGAATACCATCCTTACGGTCTGCCCAAGGTCGCGTCCGATCTCCCGCTCTTCGACTGCATCACCGCCCCTTGTATGGTGGAGTGCGCGGTCTGCCAGGATGTCCCGGAGTACGCCTGGCTGATCGCGAAGAAGGAGTACGATCGCGCACTTGCAGTCATCCTCAGCCGGAATCCTTTCCCTGGGACGACTGGATATATCTGCACCCACCTCTGCCAAACCGCGTGCACGCGGAATAACTACGACGAACCGGTAGCAATCCGGGCGCTCAAACGTTTTGCGGTCGAGAAGGGGACCGCCACCCTCTCTGCAATAAGGGAGGACGGCCGGAAAATCGCAATAATCGGAGCTGGTCCCTCCGGTCTCTCCGCCGCTGCTTTTCTCGCTCTAAACGGTCTGTCAGTGACTGTCTACGAGGCTAAGGACGTGGCCGGCGGGATGCTCGCCATCGCCCCGACCTTCCGCCTTCCCCGGGAGACTGTTGAGGAGGATATCGACCGAATCGTTGCTCTAGGGGTCAAGATCGAGCTCGATCATCCGATCACCGCACCGCCGGAGAAATTGCTGGAAGAGGGGTTCGATGCAGTATACGTAGCATGTGGCTTCCCAAATGACGTGCAGCTCCGGATCGACGGGATAGAGGGCGAGGGTCTCTTCACCTCCCTCGACTTCCTCGCGCGGGTCGCGCGGGACGAGGAGCCTGCTCTCGGATCAAAAGTCCTTGTGGTCGGCGGGGGGAACACAGCGATCGATGCAGCGCGGACAGCGAACCGGCTGACCGGCGTGCCAGCCACGCTCATCTACCGACGGACGCGCGCGGAGATGCCCGCAGAGGCTGAGGAGCTGTCAGACCTTCTCGCTGAGGGAAATAGACTGGAAGAGCTTGTCTCTCCGGTGGAGATCATCCGACAGGACGGCCGCGTGACCGCGCTTAAGTGCATGAGAAACAGGCTTGGCAAACCTGACTCCGGCGGACGACGACGGCCTCTCCCGGTCGAAGGGAGTGAGTTTGAGATCGCCGCCGATGCGATCATCCTGGCAATCGGACAGCGTGCTGAGGTTACGTTCCTCGATGGGAGTGCCCTCTCCCTGCGAAAGGATGGGGCGATCGAGGTCGATTCTAAGACCGGCCTTGCCGGTGGGGGGTGCGTCTACGCAGGAGGGGACGCGGCCCGTGGCCCGGCGATCGTCATCCAGGCCTGCGCCGACGGCCGCAGGGCGGCGGAGGCGATATGCACGCGGTTCAACATACCCTTTGAGCAACCTCCATCCCGCCCGGCAACGCTCTCCGCTGAGGAGATCCGGCAGGTAAAACGGGTGAGGGCAAGGCGAGAGAACCAACAGAAACCGCAGGCCATCCCTGTTGGAGAACGCAACGGGTTCGATCTCGTCGAAAAGACGCTGTCGGAGCATGCAGCGCGTAGCGAGGCCGACCGCTGTATGCAGTGCTCCACCATCTGTGATAAGTGTGTTGAGGTCTGCCCAAATAGGGCCAACTACACCTGTTCTATCCAGCCGGTGAACCTGCTCATCCCCCAGCTCGCCTGCCGGGCCGGAGAGCTGACCGTCGTCGGGAAAGAGACGTTCCGGATCGAACAGACCCGGCAGATCATCCACGTGGACGATCTCTGCAACGAATGCGGTAACTGCGCCACGTTCTGTGTATACCAGGGGAGACCGTATCTGGAGAAGCCGCGCCTCTTCCTGTCGAAGGACGATTTCCTGCTTGAGAACGAGAACGCCTTCTATATGGATGGTGAGACGCTCCATCGGCGCGAGCAGGGCGGCTGGTCGCGGCTTACGCGCGAAAACGGGGACCTGATCTTCGAGAACGCGCACGTACAGGTCCGCCTATCATCGCGGTTTGATACAATAGAAATGATGCTAAAAGAGCCCTTTACCGGGAGACTATCGCTCAGGCCGGCCGGGGAGATGGCGCTGATCCACGAGACACTCGCAGGCTCGCTTCCGTTTCTCCTCCCCGGCAAGAGGGACGCAAGGCCTGTTCCGTAACAGATCTGATTCGAGGTGAAACGATGGGAACGATAACAACGCTGCGCTGTATCTCCTGTGAACGAGCATTCTCCCAACATGAGATCGAGTACCACTGCCCGACGTGCGGTCCACGCCGCGGGACGCTTGAGGTCCTTTACGATTACGACGGATTGAAGCAAACCCTTTCACGCGATACCTTCGGCGGTCTGCGCGACGAGCGCACAATGTGGCGGTACCTCCCGCTCCTACCGATCGAGGACCGCCGGTTCATCCAGCCGCTACGCGTCGGATGGACACCGGTCCACCCTTTTCCCGCCCTTGCTGCTGAGTACGGCCTGGCCGATCTCTACATTAAGGATGATGGGCAGAACCCGACTGCGTCGTACAAGGACCGGGCGAGCGCGCTCGTGGTGATCAAGGCGCAGGAGCTGAAGAGAAAGGTCGTTGCCTGCGCGTCGACCGGCAACACAGCGAGTTCGCTCGCCGGGTTCGCCGCGGCGACCGATCTCGACCCGATCATCTTCGTCCCCAAGGCCGCGCCGGAAGCAAAGGTGGCGCAGCTCCTCGTCTACGGGGCAAAAGTCTTCGTCGTCGTCGGGCCGTACGACGTTACCTACGATTTGGCGACCGAGGCCGTGGAGACGTTCGGCTGGTACAGCCGTTCGGACGGATCGAACCCGTACATCATCGAGGGGAAGAAGACCGCAGCCTTTGAACTGGCCGAGCAGCTCGAGTGGGCCCTTCCCGATATTGTCCTGGTGAGCGTAGGGGACGGCTCGGTGATCAGCAGCATCTGCAAGGGGTTTGATGAGCTTCTCACCCTCGGCCTGATCGAGCGGGCGCCACAGGTGGTCGGGGTGCAAGCAGCCGGATCGGCCCCGATCGCTGCGGCGTTTGAAGGATATACCGGCGGCGAGGTCTCCTTTGCGGATATCGAAGCGCAGACCATCGCCGACAGCATCTGCGTCGGCAAGCCGCGCGACATCATCAAGGCGGTTAAGTACGTGGCAAAGAATAACGGCTGGTACATCACAGTCACCGATGAGGAGATCGTCGCAGCGATCGCGCTGATGGCCCGCCGGACCGGGGTCTTCCCCGAACCGGCCGGAGCGGCGCCGTTCGCCGGCTTGATCAAGCTGGTCGAAGAGGGGAAACTCTCTGGAATGAGAGTGGCGGTGATGGTTACCGGGAACGGCCTCAAAGATATCGCAAACGCACAAAAAACGGTCGGTCCTCCGATCGTGATCGAGCCGTCCCTCGCTGCGGTGAAAGAACACCTGTAAGGAGCTCCTATGCAGATACGGATCATCGTCAACGGAAGACCGGTCGAGCGGGAGATCGAGGCGGACATGCGCCTGCTCGACCTGTTGCGCGACGGGCTCCACCTCACCGGAACCAAGGAAGGGTGTGGCGAAGGGGAGTGCGGAGCGTGCACCGTCCTTCTCGACGGGCAGGCGGTCAATTCCTGCCTTATCCTTGCTGCACAGGTCGATGGGAAGGAGATCCTCACCGTCGAAGGGATTTCAAAGGGGAACACCCTTCACCCAATCCAGCAGGCGTTCGTGGAGGAGGGCGCGGTGCAATGCGGCTTCTGCACCCCCGGATTCATCGTTTCGACCTACGCGCTCCTGAAAAGCAACCCCGCCCCGAGCGATCAGGAGATCACATCTGCGCTTACCGGGAACCTCTGTCGCTGCACCGGCTACGTAAAGATTGTCGATGCGGTCCATCATGCTGCCAAGCTAATGCACCAGAAAGAGGGACGATCTAGGCGCGCGCTTTGATGCGATCAATTTTGCTTTAGGGACGGATTGGATGCTTGCGTTAATGGGAAGGGGAAAAGAGCCCAATCTGTGTTCATAAGCGCGCGATATCGACGTTGATCGGCAGGGGGATTTCCCTCTACCGAACGGGTGTAGTATACTTACGATGCAGGATGGAGCGAGTAGGAAGAAGCACAAAAAGCAGGAGGCGTGATGGCAGAAGTAAAGCTTGAGAAGATCACGAAAAAGTTTGGTGATTTTGTCGCGGTCGATGCGATCGATCTCAAGGTAGAGGATGGGGCGTTCACCGTATTGGTCGGCCCCTCAGGATGTGGAAAAACGACAACATTACGGATGATTGCTGGGTTAGAGGAAGCAACCGACGGGGAGATCCGGATTGGAGAACGGGTGGTAAACCAGGTCCCGCCGAAGGATCGGGATATCGCCATGGTCTTCCAGAACTACGCGCTCTATCCGCACATGGACGTTTACAACAACATGGCGTTCGGGCTGAAGCTGCGGAAGATGCCGAAGGCGGAGATTGGGCGACGGGTGAACGAGGTAGCGGATCTTCTGGGGATTACGGAGAAGCTGAAGAGCAAGCCGAGGGAACTCTCCGGCGGGCAGCGCCAGCGGGTGGCGGTAGGGCGAGCGATCGTCCGCGACCCCAAGGTCTTTCTGTTCGACGAGCCGCTCTCCAACCTGGACGCCAAGTTGAGGGTGCAGATGAGGACCGAACTCGAGCAGCTACATCACAAGCTGAAGACGACGACGGTCTACGTAACGCACGATCAGGTGGAGGCGATGACCCTGGGGAGCAAGATCGCGGTGATGAAGGACGGAGTGATCCACCAGTATGACTCGCCGCAGTCTACCTATGACCATCCGGCGAACCGGTTCGTGGCGGGATTCATCGGGAGCCCGGCGATGAACTTCCTGCAAGCCCGCGCGAACTCTGAGAATGGAAGAATTAATCTGGTCGGCAAGGAGTTCCGTCTGGACATCCCAAATCCGCAGGAGATGGATATTCAGGGTGAGGTTGTCCTCGGTATCCGACCAGAAAACTTCTCCGGCCCGGTCTCCGACGGTGAGAACCTGGTTGAAGCGAAGGTACTAGTTACCGAACCGTTAGGGAACGCGCTTCTGGTCTACGCCGACTGCGGCGGAGAGCAGATCGTGGCGAACCTTGACCCGCATCAGACGGTAGAGATCGACTCAACGATCAAGCTCGTGGTCGACATAAACACGGTCCACCTGTTCGATCGAGGGAGCGAGAACACGATCCTATAAGAGCGCGTGGCGCGATAGAATACGGCTGTAGGCGCACCGTCAGCATCGCCAGGGCCGGACGGTGCGGCGAACTTTGGATTCGCCGGGCACTTGCGGATCTTTGCCGCAGAAACAGACAAAGCACGCAATATGTCCGAGGCAGACCATGTGTATCTTCGTCTGTAGCTGCGGCGTTGCTGGTTTAACTCATTATTTTGCGAATTTACGCGCTAGATTCTCCACGTACGTATTCAGTAAACCCATCCCTGAACCGCGTCCGGGGGGAGGAAAGAACCACGGATGGAGACCGACTCGCACGGATTATAGTCGGCCAAGAGGCCGGAGCGATGAATGAAGAAAGATGTTCTCTGATCAGTGTCAATCTATGGTTTTGGATTTGCCACATTTCAGCCAATATGAACTTAGCGCCCTTCGGGCGGGCTTTGGACAAGCATCTTTGCA
>JAJOKK010000060.1 GCA_021129875.1 Candidatus Bipolaricaulota bacterium | reverse complement strand
GTAGTGGCTCGCTACGCCTTACTACGTAGTGGACTTCCACCTCCTCCTCCATGCCCGTCTTCACCGGCGGCTAAGTAGCTTCTATGGCAGAAGCTACGCGTCACTCTCCCTTTGCCCCTCTCGTCAAGGGGGGATCTGTCATCTCAGAGGGGTGAACTATCCTCACTCTTCGTGCGCGTGTGAATCTAGAAGTCGCTACCCACTTGCAACGACGAAGAGCCCTAAAAATCACCAGGATCAAGGTTGGGTCGATTCTCAACTTCAAAAAAGTTAGGCTGAAGTGGAGAAAAGCCGGAGGCTACATAAGCAGTTTTAGGCATTTTGTCGCAGAGGGTGCAAAGAGCGCTGAGGCCTAGCATTAAGGTTCCAATGCCACTCGCTGCGTGCTCTGTGTTCTTGGGAGATGTAGTAAATCCCCCAATCGGCTACTACACCCCCAAAGACGGTGCAAGCTTCTGTTATGCAAGGAGAAGAGGTTTGGACTGTTTTTGCAATTTGCATTTGCTCGAATGGGTAAGGGAGTGATCTCAGACGGTGCTTCCGAAAAGGGTTGAGGGAGACGGGCCTGCTGCCTGCAACCCGTCTCCCCCTGGGCAAGAAACCGTTGGCTGTTACGGTATCTTTGTTATCGCACCCTACTAGCACAGCCGGTGCGAGTCTTATAGTTTGCTCTCGTACGAGAAAGGGGGCAGCAGAAGCTCACCGTTTTTTTAGACGGTGAGGAACCTGTAAGGAGGTACGGTAAAGGCCTTATCGCTTGTGCCTATTTTCTCACTCGCGTCAGGCCGCTTTCGTTTGCGCCCATTCCTCGCTATCTTGTCTAAGCTACGATTAGGATAGCGGCGCAGACGCAGCTACACGAGGGCATTGGTCATCGCGCCGATGGGCATTGATGACGGCCACCTCTCCCTGCGGTCCGGGGGGAGGGTGCCCGCTGTCCTCAGCCCTCCGGAGGGAGGGTGGCGATTCGCCAGTATTCCTGAACGGTATGAATGAGGCGCTCGAAGTCCTTCGAGTCTACGGGTTTGTTCATGTAACTTGCCGCCCCGCTGTCGTATGCCCGGGCCATATCCTCTTCAGCTGTGGAGTGGGTAAGGACGATAACCGGGATGCGTCGCAGCTTCTCGTCTTGCTTGATCGTCGCGAGAACATCCAACCCCTTCTTTTTGGGGAGACGTAGGTCGAGGAGGATCAGGTCGGGCCGGGGGGCATCCGCAAACTCTCCTTTACGGTAGAGAAAATTGAGCGCCTCTTCTCCATCGACGGCGACGGAGAGCTCACACTTGACTTCACTTCCGCTCTTGCGTAGCGCCCGCTCGATGATCATAACGTCGCTCTTGCTGTCTTCGACAATGAGGATATTCATTTTCTCTGTATTAGGCATTGATCTCCACCTCGCTCCTGTTGTCTATCCTGGGGATAGTAAAATAAAAGGTACTCCCTTTTCCTATTTCCGACTCTACCCAGATCTCCCCCTTGTGCTCTTCAACGATTCGTTTGCAAAACGCAAGACCAGCACCGGTTCCTTCATAATCGTCGGTCGGGTTAAGCTTTTCAAACATTCCAAAGATCAGGCTGTGATAGCAAGTTTCAATGCCGATCCCGTTGTCCTTGACGTAAAACATGTGCATACCTCTATTCCTAGAGTCACACAACCAGCCTACGTGTAACGTGGGAAGGGCCTTGTCGTTATACTTGACGGCGTTGGCGATCAGGTTGCCGAACAGATCCCAAATCTGATTTCTACTCCCCCACACCGCAGGGAGATCATCGTCGATTTGCAGGTTGACCCCGCGCAGGCAGGCGTGATAATCTTCCTTGACTTCCTCCAACACCTGTTGCACGTTGACCCGCTCGAACGAGGCCTTATCCATGCGGATGCGAGAGAGGTTGAGTAAATCCTTAATCTTCTGCCGCATTCGCTTGGAGGCTTCCTCCAGGGTGTTCAGGTAAACGATGCCCTCTTCGTCAAGTCTTTCCTTGTAGTCCTCCATGAGAAAGCCGCTGAACATTTGGATCGTCCGGGCGGGCTCCTGTAGGTCGTGTGCGATGGCCTGGGAGAATAGCTCGAGTTTTTCGTTGCTTCGCTCGAGGTTTTTTGTCTTCTCAAGGAGCCCTTCTTCAAGTTGCTTTATCTTGGTGATGTCAATGTAGTGATCGATCCTTCCACCTTTATACCGCTCTGTCTCGATCGGGATCGAGCGGTACTCGAGGACGCGTTCCTCCCGCCCTACGGTAGGCCTGATCCGGCAGGAGCAAGAAGCGGTTTTGGTACTGTTTTCGACCGCGTCCTTCACCACCTGCCCAACACTCTGTGGGTCATCGAGTGCACAAGCGTAACGGTCGAACGCGCGTAGGGCATCGATTCCGATCAGCCGGTCACGGTCGACCCCGAAAAGCTGTCCGATCGTCTCGTTCGCCCAGACCACCTGTCGCTTGCTATCGGTGATGATGATCCCTGAGTCGAGGGTATCGATTGCATCCTCGATCAGGTACCGATAACGTGCCTCGGTCTCCATCAGACGGCGTTCCAACTCCACCTGCTGGCGAAGGTCGCGGGCTTCCATCACCGCTACCCTCTCTGTCACCCGCCGACCTTTCAGTTCAACGGGAATGGCCGTCCGTTCCTGCGAGACAAACCGCAGTTGTACGTCGTGAACCTCCCCCCGTTCGAAGAGTCTCAGGAGTTCTCCTTTGATCCGATCGATCTCATTCGGGTGGACGTATTCGCTCAGTTGGAGGGAGCGCTGTGTCGGGTGAGCGAGCATGCTGCGTGAGGCCTCGTTCCGTTTGAGGACCGTCCCGTCCTTGTCGATGAAGTGAACAATATTCAACGAGTTCTCGAAAATTTCGTCATTGTAACGATCTTCCAGACTTCTAGCTCGCCGCCATCGGTCTCGGCGGGTCTCCACTTGCTGGTTGATAAAGCCGATCCCACCGCCAAGGGCGAGCCCCATGGTCGCGAGTGCTCCTAGAAGGAGTGGGTCTCCCACCCCGAGAAATGGGACTCCGAGGAGAGCTGTGCCCATTCCCAGAAGAAGCCCTCCCCGAAGCTTGTAGGAGAGAGAAACAATGATCAGTGGAACAGCAAGGACAGCGAAGACTAGGCTCGGAGGAGCAAGCCCGGCAAAATTCAGCATGGTCAGGGAAAGGAGGGCAATGCCGTACGCGACAATACTGATGATCGTTCTCTCAATGGGATTCAATCTGCTCGTCACTGCTCGACCGCCCTTCCGTGAGGTTAGGCTGGCACCAGCCTCCTCCATTACGGACAAATGTCCAAGTCAACTGTAGCAACATTCTGGGTCTGGAGGAAGGACACCGATCACCTGTAAGACGGACGTTCTTCTGTAACGGCTTTTGTTATTCAGCGGCTTATGCGTAAGGGAACGCTCTGATCGACGATCGCGTAGATCAAAGAGCGCAGTTAAGCAGGCGAACACAACTCAGGTGATTGCCACTCAGATAATCAGGTGTGGGTTGAGGGTTTGTGAGAAGGGTTCCATGATCTTCTGCAGGTAGTCCTCGCGAAGGATCTTGATCTTGCGGCTCTCGATCGAGATGATCCCACGGGACTCCAGTTCGGATAGGGTGCGGATCGCCGTTTTAGAGGAGACCCCGGCCATCTCGGCTAATTCGGCGCGAGAGAGTTCCACCTCGCTCGTGCCCAGGTGAAGGATCAACCGGGCCAACCGTTCCTTGCTCGAGGAGTAGGAACGTTCGGCGAGCTTGTTCTGGAATGCCTTCAGTTCCGTGGCAAGGTTCTCGTAGAGGCGAAAGATGGTCTTTGGATGATGTTCGAGGAAGTAGAAGAAATCCCCCCGCTCGATGAATCCGACCACCACCGGCACCAGGGTCTTGGCATAAGCGTTGTGGCTCCCTTTATCGAACAGGGTGGTCTCACCGAGAATCTCACCCGGACCGACGATTTTCAGGATCTGGCTCTTGCCTCGCATGCTTCGCTTGACCAGCTTTACCATCCCTTCGTAGACGAGATAGAACCCGAATGCAGGCCCCCCTTCCGGAAAGATGATCTCCCCACGGTCGTACTTAATTTTGCGTGCGTTCTTCCTTAATTTTTGGAGGTCCTTCTCCTTGAGGTCGGAGAAGATGCGAAAGTCCTTGAGATCGATCATGCCAGTCCCCCTCTGCTTTCCCACCTGAATGTCGCATTTTTTCTGTCCCTTCATCACCCCTCTAGAGGGGTCAAACGTCTCGCATTGTAACAGATGTTACCTTGAAAACCAAATCCCCTCGCACTTCTCGCCTGCGCTATCCTTGAAAAGCTCTATGGAACCGAAAAGGCCGAACAGGGTTGAAGGATTGATGCGGCTTTCCGGAGATTACACCTGCGGTCTGTCGCCGACCTTTGGGGCCGGTTTGTCTTCGGGTTAAGCTCTTATAGTACTGTTAGCTGTTGTCAATGATGGCATTGGGTAAATGCTTTCACCGCCGAGGAAACCACATCAAGATCTTTGGTTTTGCACCCCTGCGAACTCTCCGCGGTCTCTGCGGTAAAGTGATCGCTGGTTAGACAAGGCGTCCAACGAGCAAACTCCTCAAACTTGGTTCCTAACTGCGGTAGGAGGCTATCGCCCCATACCCACCAGTAGCTAACGCAAATAGAGCCTCGGGTTATGCTGTCCGGCCTGTTCGGTGCGAAGGACCCTTCGGCCGGTCCGTCGAAGTTGCAACAAAGGGCGGGCTTGGGGTACCCTTTCATCAGGAGGTCATTGTGCGCAATCAACATTTATATTTGGTATTAATGGTTATTTTTGTCCTTTGTTCTGTAGGAGTGGTCAACGGGTTCGCTGCGGGGCCGAATAGCGGCATCTTCTACCACGTGACAGAACGGGACGGACATCAAGAGGTCGAGGTGTCGACCGCGCTTGCAAGCTACATCTTCTCTGAAGACGGGGGGGCGCTGAGGAGCGTCTTCCTCACTTTTGCGCCGCAAGGAACGGCGAAGGTTGAGCTCGTCCCGGGGACGACCACCGACCCTGATACTCTGGCCCGTCGGTATAAGGCCGATATTCTCTTTCCGTTCTCGCTTCAGGCGGACGGGATTGCTGGGGAGTACACCCTCGTCGGGGTGAGCAAACTCTGCCCGGCGGAGATTGTTGTTGAGTTTCAGGGGGAGCTGGGCGATCTTAGCATCGTCAGGCGATTCATGATTCGAAACGACCCTTACTACACGATCAACGTCGAGTTGATCATAAATAACCGTGCAACGACGACGGCGCAGTTGCAGTTGACCTTGGGGAACCGGCTCCTTGTCGGTGATATACCGTCATTGGTCTATATCTTCGACGACTTGCCCGGTCAGGCTCGCTTGGCCGTCGGCTCCTACGTTACGTTCGACGGGCTTGGTCTGATGGATGAGGCAACGGTCTTCTTCTTGCAACCGGAAGAGGTTGTCCATCCGTTTGAGGAGCGGATAGCTGTCGGCGAAGATAAGCATTTCCAACACTTCGGCGTCGTCCTCTCCGCTGTTCCAGGGACGAGTTCCTTCTCCTTCTCTTTGTACGCTGGGAGGCGGCGCTATCTCCTGATGGCCCATTCCGGCCTGGGGGCGCTCGATGCGCCGGGGCCGCTGGCGAGGCTGATAATCCCACTGGTCCGGTTACTAGGATGGCTCTACAGCCACACCGGGAACTACGGTTGGGCGATCATCCTGTTCACCATTCTTACCCGTGTCCTCCTCTTTCCTCTTATGCGTAAGCAGTTCCGCTCGATGGCCGATATGCAGAGGCTGCAGCCGAAGATGAAGCAACTCCAGCAGCGGTTCAAGGACGACCGGCAGCTGCTACAGCAGAAGTCGATGGAGCTCTACAGGAAGGAGGGGGTAAATCCGTTGAGCGGGTGTTTGCCGATGGTCATTCAGATGCCGATCCTCATTCTCTTGTGGCGGACACTCCTCTTCGCAGCGGAGCAGATCCGCCTCTCTCCTGGGTTCCTGTGGATACCCGACCTGAGCATGCGCGACCCGTACTTCATCCTGGTGATCGTTACCACCCTCATCATGATCCTCCAACAGCGGTTGATGCCGATGGGGGCGATGGCCGGCGGTGAAGGCGGCAATAAACAGCAGATGTATATGGCCTATATGATGCCGCTTGTTATGGCTGTTTTTATGTTCAACCTCCCCGCCGGGCTGTGGCTCTTCTGGCTGTTGAGCACGGTCTTCCAGGCCGGCCAGCAGTATTACGTCACCTGGGAGATGGGAAAGGCTAGGAGAGTGGCGGTCGCCGCCCGCGTAGTCGATCCGGTGGACGCTGGGGAAGCGGAGAGTGAAAAGGACGATGGAGAAGCGGATCACAGCGGAGATTGAGCGTTATCTGCAGGAACTTCTCGCCGTCTTAGAGGAAGAGGTGAACTTCGAGATCGAGGGGGGGCCTGGCGAGGGGGAGATCTACATCAACCTTACCGGGAACCTCTTCTCGCTGCCGGAGGAGCGTCCAATCTTAACCGCCCTCGAACACCTACTCCGCGTCAGCCTGCACCAGAAGACCGGGGAGGAGTGCGGGATTGTCATCGACGTGAACGGGGCGATTCAGCGGCGGCGGGCTGAGCTGATCCGCTTCGCCCTCTCGACCGCAGAGTCGGTCCGTCGGGAGCACAAGCAGGTCCGCTTGAACCCGATGCCCTCGCGCGAGCGACGGACGATCCACGTTACCCTCGCCAACTTCCCTGGGGTCAAAAGCTACAGCATCGGTCAGAGTGACTCCCGCCTCGTGGTCATCGAACCCGATGAGACATGATTGGGGATGAAACGATCGCCGCCATCTCCACACCGATTGGGGAGGGCGGAATAGGGATCGTTCGCCTGAGCGGATCGAGCGCGGTAGAAATCACAGAGACAATCTTCCGACCGGCGAGCGGTCTTCTGTTATCGGAAGTCAATAGCCACACGCTGCATTACGGACACATCGTCTCCGGTGGTCAGCGGGTCGACGAGGTCCTGGTCACGGTGATGCACGGGCCGCGCACCTACACCCGCGAGGATATCGTGGAGATCAACTGTCATGGGGGGATCGTCGCCACCCGGGCGGTCCTCGACCTGGTCCTTCGCGGTGGGGCAAGGCTTGCTGAGCGGGGCGAGTTCACCAAACGAGCGTTCTTAAACGGGCGTATCGCTCTCGATCAGGCAAAGGCGGTCGCCGATCTGGTCAGTGCCAAGACGCGACTCGGATTAGAGGTAGCGATCGATCAACTTGGCGGGCGTTTCTCGCAGGCGATCGGAGTGCTCCGGGGTGAGATCGCCGAGCTCCTCGCCCGGATCGAGGTGGAGATCGACTACCCGGATCTGGATCCAGAGACGGCGGAGCTCCTCCCTGCGATGGACGATCTTGCTGCACAGGTCGCCCGGCTGATCGCTCAAGGTGAACAGGGACGAGTAGTGCGCGAGGGGCTGACGATCGCGATCATCGGCCGACCGAACGTGGGGAAGTCGACCCTGCTGAACGCCCTCCTCGCCGAGGAGCGGGCTATCGTCACCGCGATCCCCGGTACGACACGCGATACAGTGGAAGAGGAGGCAGTGATCGAAGGGATCCCTGTCCGCCTCATCGATACCGCTGGGTTGCGTACGCCGACCGACCCGGTGGAAAAGGAAGGGGTGAAGAGGGCGGAAGATGCGATCCTGCGCGCAGACCTCCTCCTCCTCGTGCTCGACCGGAGCGCCCGGATCACCGTGGAAGACCGCGAACTCCTGGCAAGGGACTGGGAACGCCCGTGCGTCCTCGTCCTCAATAAATCCGACCTTCCACGCCAGCTTGACCCGATTGCAAATCTGCCGGGGAAGGCACTCCACGAGATCTCGGCGAGGGAGAAGAACGGGATCGTACAGTTGACCGGGGCGATCCTCGAACTCCTCCTTGGAGGCGAGCTTCCGGCTCGGAATACGATCCTCCTACTCGATGCCTGGGAGCGTGACCTCCTGCGCCGAACGCATGCGGCCCTTACCCAAGCGCAACAGGCCGTTCGAGCGGGGCTCTCCGCCGACATGGTCGCCGAAGAACTCCGCGCCGCGCATATCATCGCCGGCGAGTTGCAAGGGGTCGACGCAAGCGAGGAGGTCCTCGATCGGCTCTTCGCTCGCTTCTGTGTGGGGAAGTGACCGGCTTCGCGTTGTTTGAAATGGGCTGTTGTATAAGCAGCCATCTGGATCTGTACGAGAGGCCCAACACGAAGGCACTGCTGTTGAAATCATTGCCGAGTTCATAGTCCTAAGTCCATGGTCCATGATCAGAAACAAGGGCAGCCGCACCAGTAACCAGTGGAAAATCCTTTGCTTCCTTGAATTATGAAATTCACTGCCCTTTTACGCTTTTTCCCACGTTTACACAGCCGTTGAAAAATTTCCAAAGCGGGTCGATTTGGAGTATATTGTTCAATAAGAGACAGGATGAGCCCTAGTGTTCGTTGATAAGAGTCAGAGGATAGCATCAGTGAGTTACCTAAGCCACAATGATTTGGAACGGAGGTGAGAGACGGCGATCATACAACCAGAGACCACAGCTCAAAGTTCATTCATTGAAACAACAGGAGGCGAATGTTAATGACAAATCTGAGCAAGCGCATTCAGCAAGCTGACTGGAAGAAAGAAAAACACGTGCCGGTCATTGAGTCTCCGGACCAGGTGGTGGCGGGCGAGCTTTTCGAGTTGAAAGTCAGCCTGGGCAAGGAAATCGCCCACCCCAATACCACTGAGCATCATATCCGCTGGATCTCCCTCTATTTCCACCCGAGCGAGGAGAAGTTCACTTATCAGGTAGGCCTCTTTGAGTCCTCCGCCCACGGTGAGTCTGTCGCCGGGCCGAACCAGGGCCCGGTCTACACTCACCACGAGGTGAGCACCTCTCTGAAGATCAGCAAGCCCGGCACATTGCACGCCCTGGCCTTCTGCAACATCCACGGGCTATGGGAGAGCAGCAAGGAGATCAAGGTTGTATAAAATTTGCCGGATAAAATCATAAGGAGGCAAGACAATGCCCGAGTTTCTCAATCCTTTCAGTGGAAAAGTGCCGGATCGCAAACTCACCT
>JAJOKK010000012.1 GCA_021129875.1 Candidatus Bipolaricaulota bacterium | reverse complement strand
GGGACTTACTACACCCCCCGAGGCGGTAAAATGCTTGAAATCGGGGTCTAACAGAAGATTTCACCGCCGAGAGCCTGTCTGCCTCACCGACACAGGCAGGAGAAACAACGAAGAGCCTTTGAAAATTGGCAACGGGCAGTGCAGCGGAGCCTGCCCTTGGATTCAGGTTGATGGATTAGAAGCTCAGGGGCAGGGACTTTCAGGGCGGTTAATAGCAATAGAACTTCAGGCCTCCCCAGTTAACGGTACGGCTTATGCAGATGGCCGGCCTCCCATGGTTGGGCCGGTATGGATGTTGCGGCCTCACCATATCTAACGGTGCTGCCAGTGTACTCTCCAGTGTGTTTGACCTCCATGAGTGGTAGGGCTATGATCTGTACGAGGTGATAAAAATGTGTAAAAAAATGTTGCTGGGGCTAGTAATAGTACTGGTCTTAAGAGTTAGCCTAACCTCTACTAACCCATGAGTTACCCCCTTACAATGGGCTGAGCACTATCAAGTCGGCAACCCCCCTTAATTACTTATGAGGAAATTCCTTTTATTGACTTCATCCCCGCTTTCGGCCCTAAGACCATTCAGGTGCTGCGGACCCATCTTCCCATCACAAGCGAGTCTCAGCTTAGGGCTATTGATGGGATAGGCGAACAAAAAGTCAATATGTTATTGGCCCTCTATGCATTGAGTCGAGCAGAGGAGCCACCCACAACCACAGAGGAGGGCTCGACCGGCGCGGCCATAGCAGTGGGGAGGGTGATCTACGTGGTCGACGGCGATACGTTCTATGTGGAGTATATTACAGGTGGCGAGGGGCTTCCGATCTCTATCAGAACCTATCTCGCAAGCACACCGGAGGTGCACCGCCGACCGCCTGAGTGCTATGGCGCTGAAGCGGAGGAATACGCTTGGCAGCTGCTTTTTGGTCGGACGGTTTGGCTGGTTCACTACGGCAGACTCTCTCATGACAGGCTGCTGGCTTTTGTCTATCTCGACCCTGAAAAGCTGTCACTCTTTCAAGCGGTAATGATCGCTCAGGGGTTCGCAAAAGCGGATATCATCCACCCGGAAGAAGATCGTTTTGAAGCACAGATGATCCGTCTTGAAGATGAGGCTCGATCCGCCGGCCGCGGTCGTTGGAGTGCGTGCCGGTAACCCCATCCTACACCTGCCAGGCCTCGATCCCGTCGGGGCGATGAATCACGTCAGATAGTCCTTCTGATGGAGTACATCGGAAGACTTCTTGCCGGTCGCGTTCCGTTCTTCTACCATCTACCTATGGACTGGGAAAGGGTATGGACAGTGCTAAAGTGGGTTTTGGTCGCCTTGGGCGCCGGTTTCATCGGGCAATTCGGCAAATCGCTCGCTCTCTTCTTAATACGTCGCCGCAGAAATAAAAAGGGGCCTAAAACCGATCCCGTCCCCACGAATCCGGTATTCAAGAGAGCCTCTTCGGATACCGACACGAAGCAAGCCCACCTGCAAGCGCAAGCCAAGATCGAAAAGAAACGCGCAAAAGCAGAAGTGAAGCGACGCAAGAAGTCGGGCTAGCCGCTCGGGCTCATGTCTGGAGACAGTCCATAGTCCATGGTTCGGAGTCCATAGCCGAAAACCACGGAGAAACCTCGAAACAAGGGCGATTCACGCGAAGGAACGAATAAAGAACAGTATGTTGCAGTTATTCGCGTCCATTAGCGGCTCCGCTTTGAGGTTGTTGCGGTACCGGTATCTAGCGCCGACAACAGTTAATAGCAATAGAGCCATCATAAAAACTCCGCCAGGGTCTACAGATTTAAGCGTACGGCGAATGTAGCCCCGCCTGTTCAGAGGCTCTCCTCACCCAGCTCACTTATTGTGGGGGATCTCGACCGTGCTTCCACCGATGAACTCACGCAGCAATGCATCTCCGGGAATGAACCCGCAGTCGTTCACCTGCGCAAGTGAGAACCCTTCCACTGCAGAGAAGAGCCTCTCGATCCGCTGATAACGGATCTGAGCATCGAGGAACGACGAGTACTGATCGAGGTCACTTTGCGCTGGCCAGATGAGCTGTTCCGCGGAGAAGAACGGCTTCAGCGCGGGGAGGTCGAACGGCATTCCCCCGTTGAGTACGTGATCGGCAAGCCCTTTCAGCGGGATGATGGAGAAGAGTTCGCCTTCGCGGACGTAGTGCCAGTGGAGGATGGTCGAGAGGGGCTGGTGGTTGCGGTACTTGACGTCGCGCAGCATCCGGCGGAGGAGGCGCACGTCTTCAAACCGCGTCAGGTGTCGTCCTGTCCAGGTCATCTCATAGAGCGGTTCGGTCGTCTCTGCTTCGTAGAGCGGGTTCAGCGTCTCGATGTACAGGCGAAAGATCGACGCGGGTTCGATCCCTTCGGTCATCGGCGGGTAGAACCCGTGCAAGCAGTCGAGGAGTAGGATCTGATCGGGGTCGCGACAGACCTTCTTTGTGCCGACACGCCGCCCTTCTTTGAAACTGTAGATCGGTTTATCGATCGTCTCACCGGCAAGGAGGGCTCTCAGGTGCGTGTTTAAGAGCTGAATATCAAGCGCTTCCGGCGTCTCGTAATTGCGATCGTTGATCCAATCGGTCGGGTGCTCGATCAGCGGCCAGAAGTAGTCGTCGAGGTTGATCATGAGAAAACACAAACCCTGCTTTTGTAGGCGCTGCGTCAGTTTGACTGTTGAGGTCGTCTTGCCGGAGGATGACGGCCCGCTCACCCAGATCATCTCGATCTTATCCCCAGCTTCGATACGGGCGATCGCCTTTGCTGCGGCCGTATCGAGCGACGCCTCATACGCAGCGAGCGCGTCATCGATCAGTGGTCTGATCTTCTTCCCGCTTCGCACAATCTCGTTCAGCCCCTCGACCGTATCGCACCCGTGAGCGCGGTTCCATGCGAGCAGAGGATACATCTGTTCTGAAGGATACCCGTTTCGCACGAACTGCTTCTCGGTGATCGCCCCTTCCCGCACCCAGTGGTGGCCCCAGCGAAAACAGGTATAGGCATCGGCTGTCCGGGTGAACCCCATGCTCTTTAGCACGTGGAGAACGGTATCCTGGACATCCTCCACAGTGGGAGGGAAGTTGGAGACGCCGTGGTGAGGGTCACCGTTCAGAACGACCACAACGAGATCGGAGAGGAAGCTGGCGATCCCCTCGTCCGTTGCTCCGGCGGCGAAGACCCGATCATTGATATGCTTCAGGTAGTCCTGTTCGAACCCGCCGATCGAATCGGCTGCGCGCCGTATCGCCCGTACGATCCGTTCTTGATCAAACGCAGCCAAGGCGTGGTTCCGCTTCATCACCTTACCGATCTTGTTGACGACAGCCATAGTTACGGGATTATACCGTAAGCAGGGGCAATAAAGAAGGACGGGACGGACAGAAATACGTCACTGTGAACCCGACCGCACGAAGATCGGCCGGCCCTCTACATCCCTGATCTTGCGTCCGACCGGCGCGCACGTTGACTTAGTCAGAGAATCGGTTTACAATTCCCATCGAGTGAGGTGTCTGTAAAATGTCAGAACAGGTTAAACGCGAGATGCACGAGCGCATGAAGCAGAGCATTGCGGTGTTGAAGACGAACCTCAGCAAGGTGCAGACCGGCCGTGCTAATCCGGCGATGGTGGAGGATGTCTCCGTGGACTACTATGGGGCCCCGACCCCGCTAAAGCAGTTGGCGACGATCGTCGCCCCGGATGCAAGCCTTCTTGTGGTTCAGCCGTACGACAAGACGCAGATGGAGGCTTTTGAGAAGGCGATCCTCTCCGCCGATATGGGGCTCAATCCGGCAAACGACGGAAAGGTGATCCGGATTAAGATCCCCAGACTCTCGCAAGAGCGACGCGGAGATCTGACGCGGGTCATCAAAGCTAAAGGGGAGGAGATGAAGGTCGCTCTGCGCAACGTCCGCCGGGATGCGAATGATAAGCTGGATCAGCTTAAAACAAACGGTGATCTCTCGGAGGACGAATACCATCTCTACCGCAAGAAGAACGACGATGCGATCCACGATTACTCAAAGCAGGTGGACGATCTGGTCGAGGAGAAGAGCAAGCAACTGCGTGCGATCTAGCCGGATGCACTACTGCTTTGGCTGATATGAACGGATCCTTTTTCCGCGAACTCATCTCTCTCTTCCGGTTGCGAAGTGCGCTCCTTCTCTGTTGCGGAACGATCCTCTTCGCTGCGTTCTTCGACATGGGGAGCGCTCCGTTCGGGACGCTGATCGGGTACGGCCTGTTCGCGCTGAACGCGTTCTTCCTCTATGAATCCGGGCGGTCGTTGATCAACGTGAATTCCAGCGCCAAGGGGAGGGTGATCGCATCCCTAGCGAGCCTCAGTCGGATCCTTTTCCTGGGAATCGCCCTGGGTCTGACGGCGCAACTGGGAACTGCGACCCTCCTGTTCGCCTGCGGCGGTCTTCTGCTGGGGCAGCTGAACCTGCAACTATCTTGCCTTTTCGTGAAAAGAGGAGGGCGATGCTCGATCATCTAGGGGAGAAGCTTATCGCGCGCGTATCGATCGGGGATTTTGTGGTGCGTTTCGACCTTATCACAATCATCATGAGCTGGATCGTGATCGCCATCCTGGTCGGGCTCGCCTTCTACTTGCGGCGAGGGTTGCGCCAGAATATCGAGGAGAAACCGAATCGGATCCAGGCGGTTCTCGATGCACTGATCGACGTACTACAGGAGCAACTTCTGTCTAACTTCATCTCGACAAGTCTCGCCCGGAGGATGTTCCCGTTTATCTCCACTCTTTTTCTGTTCGTCCTCGTCTCCAACTGGCTGTCGGTGATCCCGTACCTGCAGTCGCCGACGCAGAACCTGAACGTTACTGCGAGCCTGGCTTTGCTCGTCTTCTTCACCTCCCACCTACTCGCTCTGCGCAGGAAGGGTGGTCGAAGGTTCCTCAAAGGGTTCATCGAGCCGTATCCGTTCATGCTTCCAATAAATCTAGTCAGCGAGCTGGCCAAGCCGGTATCGCACGGATTCCGCCTGTTCGGGAACATCTTCGGCGGGACGCTCCTGATCACGGTCGTCTCAGCCATGATCCCACTGGTCCTCCCGGTCGGCTTGACGATCTTTTTCGGCCTATTTATCGGACTGATTCAGGCATTTGTCTTCGCTGTACTCGCCGTCGCCTATATCAACTTGGCGGTGGAAAGTTAATAAGGAGGGGATATGTTAGAAGAAGCACAAGGTGTTGTAGCTCAGATTTCAGGAGAAGATATTGCTGCTGCCGCGAGATACCTCGCTGCCGGGCTCTGTATGGGAATCGGCGCGATCGGGCCGGGGATCGGCCAGGGGATCGCTGCGGCGCACGCCCTGGACGGGATCGCTCGTCAACCGGAGATGGAAGGGGCGCTCTTCCGCACGATGATCATCGGGCAGGCGGTCGCTGAGTCGACTGGGATCTACTCCCTGGTGGTGGCGATCGTGCTCCTGTTCGTGGTATAGGCAAGCCAGATGGATCTCACGTTAGAGCTTGGGAAGGTCATCCGCAGCATCAACTGGACCTTCATCTTTACCCTTTTGAACTTTGCCCTCCTCGTCTATCTGATGAAGCGGATCCTGTTCAAGCCGGCGCTGGCCTACATCGACCGGCGACGCGAACAGATCGCTTCCAGGATGGAAGCAGCGAGGAAGAGCGAAGCAACGGCGACCGCACTTGTGGCGCAGAGGGAAGAGGAACTCAAAGCCACCCACGAGCAGGCGCGCCGCACCATCGATGATGCGACCGCGCGAGCAGAGAGGATCGTCTCCGCTGCCACGGGCGATGCCAAGAAGGAGGCTGAACGGATCCTTGCCGCGGCCCGCCGGCGGATCGCGCAGGAACGTACGCAGATGGAAGCTGATCTGCGGCGTGCCTACGCAGAGATCGCCGTCCTCGGTGCCGCGCGTGTTCTCGATCGCGAGATCAGAATCGAGGACCATCAGCGGCTTCTCGATACCCTGATCGATGAGATCGACGAACAGGCATTGATGGTGAAACGGTGAGATCGCGCGATATCGCCCGTCGTTATGCCGAAGCGCTGTACGAGCTTGCCGCTGAGGATGAATCGCTCGACGCGATCGCACAGGGCTATGCGGATGTCATCGTCAATCTGGCAGAGGTCCCTGATTTTCAGCGGTTCCTCACCCATCCGCTTGTTCCCCGCGCGAAGAAGGTCGCGCTCTTCGAGCGCTCCTTCCCCGATATTCCACCGTATCTTAGCAGCATGTTCGCCCTGCTGATCCGCAACGGCCGTGAAGGATATTTTGATCTGATCTACGATGAATTTCGCCGGTGCCGCGCAACGGCCGAGGGGGTCATCCGGGTGAAGGTATTGACGGCACAGAAACTCTCCGCTATAGACCTCACCAGGTTGGCGGACCGTCTGGCCGACGGACTCGGGGGACGAGTGAAACTTGAAGAAGAGGTAGATCGCAGCCTCCTCAGTGGACTGAGGATCGAGGTTGATGGGAAGGTCATCGACGGAACGCTCAAGGCTAGGCTTGAGGATCTGCGGGCCATGCTCGTCGGATAAGGGGGGAAGAAGCGTGTCAGCACCGCGCAAAGATGAGATCAGCGCCATACTGAAAGAACAGATTAAAGGGTTTCAGTACGACCTCGACATGAGTGAGATCGGAGTGGTCGTCGAGGTAGGGGACGGGATAGCCCGCGTCTTCGGACTGCAAAGAGCGATGGCCGCAGAGATCGTAGAGTTCCCGAATAATGTCTACGGCCTCGTGTTGAATCTCGAGGAGGAGAGCGTGGGGGTGGCCCTGTTCGGAGAGAGCGAGCGGGTACAGGAGTCGGACGAGGTCCGCCGCACCGGGCGGGTCCTGGAGACAGTGGTCGGCGAGGACCTCCTCGGCCGGGTCGTCGACCCACTCGGCCGCCCGCTGGACGGGAAGGGAGATATCGCAGCGAACGAGCGCCGCAAGGCCGAGATCAAGGCCCCGGGTGTGGTCGCACGCCAACCGGTCAATATCCCATTGCAGACAGGGTTGAAATCGATCGACGCAATGACCCCGATCGGGCGTGGGCAGCGCGAACTGATCATCGGCGACCGTCGCACCGGCAAGACCGCGATCGCCCTCGATACGATCATCAACCAGAAAGGGAACGGGGTTATCTGTGTCTACGTCGCCATCGGCCAGAAGAACTCGACCGTAGCGCGGGTGGTGAGCACCCTCGAGCGCCACGGGGCGATGGAGTATACGACCGTTGTCGTTGCCGATGCGAACTCCCCCGCACCTATGCAGTACCTTGCTCCCTACGCCGGGTGCGCCATGGCTGAGCACTTCACCTACAACGGGAAGGACGCGTTCATCGTATACGACGACCTTTCCAAGCACGCGGTTGCCTACCGCGAGATGTCGCTCCTGTTGCGGCGGCCGCCCGGGCGCGAGGCCTATCCCGGGGACATTTTCTACACCCATTCGCGGCTCCTCGAACGGGCCGTCCGCCTGTCAGACGAACACGGCGGTGGATCGCTCACCGCCTTCCCGCTCATCGAGACCAAGGCCGGGGACATCACCGCATATATCCCGACGAACGTGATCTCGATCACTGACGGGCAGATCTACCTCGAGGGAGACCTGTTCAACCAGGGGTTCCGTCCGGCGGTAAACATCGGGAAATCAGTCTCTCGTGTAGGAGGGGCTGCGCAGATCAAGGCGATGTCACAGATCGCCGGCGAACTGCGACTGGAACTGTCCCAGTACCGCGAGTTGGAGGCGTTCGCCGAGTTCTCCGCCGACCTGGACGAGGAATCAAAGGCACAGCTGGCACGTGGCGATAGGCTGCTCGAGGTCTTGAAGCAGGACCAGTACCGTCCGATGCCGGTAGAAGAGCAAGTCGTCGCCCTATACATCGCAGTGGAGAACCATCTGGCCGAGGTTGAGGTCTCCGCAGTGCGGAGGTTCGAGGAGGCGTGGCTCCGCTTCCTTCACACCGAGCATGAGGAGATCCTCGCTGACCTGCGCACGACGCAGGCGCTCACCGATGAGAACAAGAATGCGCTGAACAGAGCGGTCGTCGAGTTCAAAGAACGTTTCGGAGGGTAAGTGGCTGCAAGCGTCCGCGAGATTAAGAACCGTATCGGAAACATCGAGAACATCCGTCAGATCACCAAAGCGATGAACGCAATCGCTATGACTAAGGTGACGCGAATGAAAAGGCGGCTCGCTGAAGCGCGCCCGTACATGGAAGAACTTGACCTACTGGTCGCGGCCGCTCTTGCCCAGCAGGTCGACGAGGTTGAACCGAATGCCTTGACAATTGGTAACGGATCGCCCGAAACTGGGATCCTCGTCCTGAACTCCGACCGCGGCCTGTGCGGCCGGTTCAAGGGCGAATTGAACCGCAAAGGCGATGAACTCCTTAGAGAGAGCAGGCACAGCGCGAAAATCCTCGCCGGGGGGGAGAAGGCGCGCGCCTATTTTGCCCACCGCAACGTAGAGATCTTGAAGGATTACTCGTACTTCTACGAGGACCCGACCCCGCAGATTGCCGCACAGATCGCCTCTGACCTGATCTCGTTCCACCTGGAAGCGACCCTCGGAAAGGTGATCCTAGTCTACACACGGTTCCTCTCCGATCTGAGCCAGCGGCTCATCGTGGAGGAGATCCTTCCGATTAAAGTCGAGGCAAAGGGAGGGGAGAGGCTGAGCGAGCCGAACCCGGCCCAAATGCTCGCCGTCATCCTTCCACTCTATCTGCAGGGAAAGATCTTCGACGCGCTCCTGCATACAAAGACGAGTGAGGATGCAATCCGCCGCCAGGCGATGAAGAGCGCGACCGACAACGCGGACGATCTTCTAACGACACTTAGACGCTCCTACAACAAGGCGCGGCAGCAGTCGATCACGCGGGAGATCTCCGATATCATGGGCGGCGCGGAAGCATTGAGAGGTTGAGAGATCGGAGGTCGAACAGAAGCTTTCACCGTCTCGGGGGGGTAGTAGCCGATTGGGGACTTACTACACCCCCCAAGAACGCAGAGTACGCAGAGAAGGGAACAAGATCATTAATACGTCATCTCAGCTATCTTGTATCCTC
>JAJOKK010000142.1 GCA_021129875.1 Candidatus Bipolaricaulota bacterium | reverse complement strand
CAAAGAGTCCGATGAGCGCGTGCAGCGGTTGTTCGGTGATATCCGTGGTGATGACAAAGGACAGGCCGGGCGACTGCGCTTCTTCCCCACCTTTTTCACCAAGACAGGCCTGGAGATCATCAATCCACACGATCGCAAGACCAAGGTGGGCAAGAAACCGATCCTGTTTGAGTGCGTGCCTCAGGGTGCTGACGGTGCCTTCACGTTGCTCTACGTGTCGTTCGACCGCATCGGCAAGGAGGTGGACGAGACTCGCCGCCAAGCGGCCAAGGACCTGAAGGTCGTGGCTAAGGCTATTGAGGCCATGTTCACCGTCTACGGCTTTGGCGCTAAGACAAGCAGCGGCTTCGGCTGTGCGGAGGACAAACTGTCTGAGCAGGGCAGCCTTTCGATCGCTGCGCCCGCCCTGAAATTACAGTTTGGGAGAACGCCTGAAGAAGGACCTCCGGTGAAACCGGAGATACCGGATGCGGTACGGCAGTTTTGCGAGAAACACCCGGATGAGGATTTCACTCTCAAGCCGAATAAGTGGCGTAAACAGCGTCGAGCCAGCCAGAAAGAACGTAATCGATACCAAGAAGCAAAGGCGGTGTATCAAGCTTATCAGCAAGCTCTGAAGTCATACAACGCCCGGCTTGAAGATCAAGATGCCGATCGGTTAGAAGACGACAGAGGTTTATTTGCGGAAAACTTCAGTACGCTCGCTGAGTTGACTTCACTGGCAACCTCGATCAGCAACGCACTGAAAGAAGGGACGGATATATGAGTACCACCGTCATCAGGGAGCGCGAAACCTTGCTCGAACGCGAGTTGAATCGAATCTTGGATCTCTTGATCGGCGAATATCAGCCGGAGAAGGTGATTCTGTTTGGCTCGCTCGCTCAGGAGAACGTGGGAATCTGGTCGGATTTAGACCTCATCGTGGTCAAAGAGACCGGAAAACGATTCTTGGATCGCATCGGCGAGGTTGTTGATCTGCTCAATCCTCAAGTAGGTATTGATCTGTTGGTCTACACTCCGGAGGAATTCAGGCATCTCTGCCGCGAGCGCCCGTTCTTCCGCGAGGAGATCATCGTCAAAGGGAAGGTGCTCTATGAACGAACTGGCTAAGCGTTGGCTGATCTTCGCTGAGGATGATCTCAAAATGGCGAAGCTCGCCCTTACAGCGGGGATTTACAATCAGGTCTGCTTTCACGCCCAGCAGTGTGCAGAGAAGGCACTCAAGGCCTTAAGCGCTGAGCAAGGGGGAGCGCCTCCGAAGACGCATAAATTGATCGACCTGCTCTCGTCCATTCGCAATCCACAGATCGCCGCGTTGCGCCAAGCGTTACAGCTTTTAGACCGGTTTTACATGACGACGCGCTATCCCGACACCCTGCCGGGATCGCTCCCCGAAGGGCTTCCCATAGAAGCGGATGCTCAGTCCGCTTTGCAGACGGCTCAGCGGGTGATCGAGGTGGTCCGAGATGCACTCCAATGAGAAGAGACAGGACCTCAGTCTGTTGCTCCGTCAGCTTGCCCAGCGCTACGCCGAAGCGGCCCAACAGGTTTTGGGTGACAACTTGACCTCCGTGGTCCTCTTCGGCTCGGTGGCTCGAAGCGAGGCCGGGCCAAAGTCGGACATCGACCTGCTCGTCATCTGCCGAGAGTTGCCGGCCGGGGCCTTCCGGCGGCAGGAGGTGTTGGAGCCGGTACGAAAGAAGCTGCAGGCCGAGCTGGACCGGTTGTTGGATCAGGAAGTCTATGTCGATTTTGCCGAAATCGTCAAGAGTGAGACCGAGGCGCGGATGATGCATTACCTGTATCTGGATATGACCGAAGAGGCGATTAGCCTGTTTGACCGAAACAGCTTCTTCGCCCGCATCCTCGAGCGGCTGCGGGGACGGCTGCGGGAACTGGGTGCCGAGCGCAAGCAACTCGGCCAGTTACGTTACTGGGACCTGAAGCCGGACTTCAAGCCGGGAGAGGTGATCAGACTATGAACACGCAGGAGGCGGCGCGCCGGAGCCGGAAAAGGGCCGGATTGATCCTGGAGGAGGCCCACCGCTTCCAGGAGAAGGGCGCGTGGAACCTAGTGGTGCGACGTTCTCAAGAGGCGGTGGAACTGGCCCTCAAAGGAACCCTGCGGTGGATCGGGCTGGAGGTGCCCCGGGTTCACGATGTCGGCATATTCTTCCGCCGACACCGCAACCGGTTCCCACCGGGGTTCGCCCGGCAGATTCCTCGCCTGGCTTCGATCTCGCGGGCGTTGAGTGTGGAGCGGGAACGCAGTTACTACGGCGAGGAGGAGAGCGGGCTGCCGCCGGAGATGCTCTACAGCGAGCAGGACGCAACAGAAGCGCTGGAGAAGGCGACCTTTGTGCTCGATGCCTGTCAGCGGTTGTTGGAGGGAGGTAATACGTGAATACATTGAATATTCTGGCCGACCACCGCAACGCGCTGCTGCTGGCCGAGGTCGCGGCGTGGCTGCACGACATGGGCAAATGCGCTGATGAACACATTGTCCATCAGGCATCCAATACTCCCCAGGGGCACCGCTACCAATATAAGAAAGCTCATTCCGGTCTACTCCCCTCGGAGTTCACGCTTAATCTCCTCGGGGAGTCTGTTCCCCTGCTCGAGTTGGTTGAAAAAGCTAAACCGGGGGTAGGTACAAACCGGCCGTGGCTACTGCGGGTATTAGGGCGCTGCCACGGCGCTGCCCATATTGAGAAAGAAGAGACCGATGAGACCGGTAAGCAACCTCAGGATGACACCCGGTTGAGTGACGCGTTTGGGCGTGAGTTCTCCCCCTTGACGGGATTGACGGGATGCCTGAAAGAGCTTCCGCTTACCTCGATCACGGACCGCACTACCTTCCAACGTGCGGTCAAAGAGGCATTCACCACAGCGCCAGGTGATACCCGACGGCCGGAGAACGAAGTGACGCTCTGGGATTGGTCCAGCACGGTCGCCGCCATGTACAAGGCGGCGCTGGCCGGAGCGTTGCTGGACTATAAGCCAGAACCGAGAGATTTGCACTGGCGCCTCCTGAGCGTCAGGGTAGATGAAAGGGCATTCTATGGGAACGTCGCGCAGCTTCCCGACTTGCTGGCCCGCCGGCAACTGCTCTCAGCTGCTTTTGAGCGCGTGCGGGAGCTGCTGGAAGAAACCTACCCCTTAGGCACTCGCGTTTACCAGGACGAAAGCAGCAGCCTTTATGTTGTCCCCAATCTACCTGATTTACTCAATCTTACAGACTCGCAGGGAACAACGCTGGATGATCTCATCCACACTGAATTTGCAAAGGGCACGGTCAACAATAAACCACAGCTTGCTCTTGCCGGTGAAATGATCGCCCATGTCGAACTGGACGCAGTAGCGTGGTGGGGACAAAGACCTGAATGGAAGAACTGCCCTGCCACTGAAGACGAAGTGCCACCCATCGCTGCAATCCTCCAGGCAGAGGTCTTTACGCATGCAGATGCCCAAATCGTTGCCGGTTGGTGGGATGACGCGCACAGAGATATCTGTCCTGTTTGCGGTCTGAGACCACAGGCAAATCCGGAGACGAAGGCGGGTCGGCGCAAAGTTTGTGATGTATGCGAACAGCGTCGAGCAAATCGGGCCCAAGCGTGGGCCGGCAATTTAAGCACCACCATCTGGACCGATGAAATAGCGGATATCAACGGCCGGTTGGCGCTGATTGTCGGGCAATTTGACTTAAGGAAATGGTTGGACGGCACGATGGTCAAGACATTGCTCGTCACAGATTCCAAATCAGGTAATGCAGTGACAAAAAAACATCCCTCCTTTGCCCGCCTGCGCCGCATCTGGGAGACGACGCGCACGTTTTGGCAAAGTGCGTTAGACGTTCCCGACCCCGGCGGAAAACCGGTCATTCAACCGGTCGGCCCGCGTCTGGTGATCGAAGCAGAGAATATTGCCGACCTTGGTCTGACCCCATACCATGCCTATGAGCTGGTACTCGGACCGACCAAGCTGAGCGTACTCCGCAGGGATAATGACCTTATTACATTGAGTAATCTTCGTTATGCGTCCAAGCAGCTCGGCGCCAAGTCTGAACAGTTTGCCACTCACGATCAGGCTGCCACCTTCGTTAGACAATGCCTGGAAAAACACGGCCCTTTCGAGATAGAGGAGCCTACCGGTTACGGCAGCCCCAACAAATTACGCGGCCGGTTATCCGTCAGTAGTGTTCGGCCTGAGCCGACCACTTACAATCCCGTTATTCCCATCCTCGCCGAACCGCGCACGTTCATGGCCCTTGTTCCAGCTGATCGCGCATTGGCAATCGTCCAGGCGATCAAAGCGAAATACGAGCGGGAGATGAGCAAGGTACGAAACCGCCTGCCGCTGACCTTGGGCGCAGTCTACTTCGGACGGCGTACCCCCCTCGCTGCAGCGCTCGGCACCGGGCGGCGGATGCTCGCCGGACAACACCCGGAACAGAACTGGACGGTTGAAAGCGTAGATCCGCCTTCACCGCGCAGCGACTGGCCAGCTGAGGTAACACTCGCGTTGAAACAAAACAATCGCGAAATATCCGTCACAGTGCGCACGGTGATGGGCGATGGTACGACCGAGGATGTCTGGTACCCCTACTGGCGCGTAGATCAGGATGCCAACGGAGTTGAACCACCTAACCGCACGCGCCGGTTCACCGGGCCGGATGGCGAGCAGTGGGTGCACGTCTGCGATCTGAAGAAGGGAGATACGGTCGGTTTCACTCCCTCCACCTTCGATTATGAATTTCTGGATACCACGGCGCGACGGTTCGAGGTCAGTTATACCGGCGGTCACCGCCGCGGCGCCGACAAATACCAGCGCCCTTACCTGCTGGAAGAGATCGAGCAGATCGAGCAGATGTGGAGCAGGATCAAACCTCTTGAAAATGCCGCCACCTCCCAGATAAAGGCGTTAATCATGCTGATCGAAACCAAACGAGTCGAGTGGAAAAAACCGACCGGCAGTGCGGCGCTTGCTCTGCCTGAGAACGATCCCTTTCGCTGGGTTTGCAACAACGCGCTGGCAACAACCGCATGGCGCGGCAAAAAGTGGAGCAATTTTTCCGCCAAGGACAAGAAACTGCTGGAACGCGCGGCGATAAGCGGGATACTGGCCGACGCAGTGGAACTGCACCTGACAATCGCCAAAGAAGACGACCGAGAGGAGGCAAGCTGATGTACACGCTGCAAAGGTATGTTCTGATGACACTCGATCCTGTCCACATCGGCACGGGCGGCTACCGGCTGGGCCGGGTGGACAACAGCATCGTGCGTGAGCCGGGGACGAACCTGCCGAAGGTCCCCGGCACCAGCCTGAGCGGAGCTATCCGGCAGTATGCTGCGTATCGCTACGAAAACCCACCTTGTGCCGGGCAGGGGGGGCACTGTGGGGAGTCGAATTGCCCGATTTGCTACACGTTCGGCAGTCTGAAGACCAAAACCCAAAACAGCAAAGAGAAACAGCATGCCCGCGCTGGGGTCGTCAACCTGTTCGACGCACATATCCTACTCTTTCCGGTGCACTCGATGGCCGGGCCGGTGTGGGTGAGTACGAAGTCACGCTTAAAAGATTTTGGTTTTCAGGTGGATCAACCCCCGATTAAGTCTGAAGAGTGTGCTATCGTTGGTGAGTGGTGGGCACAGGAGGCGCTGAACTTGGGGTGGACCATGCTTAAGGCTGCAAAAGGCGCTCAAGTGACCGAGTCCTCCAACAGCGCCCTCACTCCAAACGAAGCCTGGAAAACCGTCAAAGAGCGCCTCGTCCTTGTCTCTGATAAGCTCTTTTCCGCGGTGGTCAATTCGAACCTGGAGGTGCGCACCTCGGTGAGCATCAATCCGCTGACCGGCGCAGCGAAGGACGGTGCGCTCTTCACCTACGAGGCTATACCACGAACGACATGGCTGGTGATGGATGCAGTGGTAGACGACTATCGCTGGGAGTATGAGAACGGCAAACCCAAGCGGGGAAGTGATGGAAAGATCCAGAGAGCCTTTCCTGTTACAGAGAAGAGCAAGCTTCTGGGCTGGACCGCGCCGATAAAGGTGATAGCCGCCGGTCTGGAAATGATCGAGAGCCTCGGCATCGGCGGGATGGGAACGCGCGGGTTCGGACGGGTGCGCGTGATCGCCGATTGGACTATCCAGGCGAAGGGAGGGTGCCATGGGCGAGCTGAAACATAATAACCTTGACCAACTCGCGGCGCAGACCGCTCAGAATATCATCGCGGAGACTAAGGGTAGGGCCGAGAATCTGATCACCAAAGCGCTGGGGGTCCTTCAAGAGAATGGGGTGTACGCTTTTGTGCTGTTCTTGCTCTCCAGAACATCGGATGAAAAAAAGATGGCCGAAGGGATTGTGGTTCCGCAGCTTGCAAAACTGCTCTCACGTCCGGAACTTGTGTCTTTGCAGGTGCAATATGAGGGCTCAATTACCTTTGCCGGCACCAAGGATCGCTCAGCGACCACGGAGTTTCTCAAGCACGTTTCCGACAAGGTTTGTGCTGATCTGGACAAGCTCTTGCTGGTTAAGGACCTCTACGAACAGACGCTGATCTATGCCCGCTACGGCGCCAAGGCAGCAGCGAAGGAGGACGACTGATGGACCGCTCAAGAGACTGGTGGGTTCAGGCAGAGGCCGACCTGCGCCACGCGGAAAACGCGAGGCGGGATGGGACTTACGAGTGGGCCTGTTTTGCCGCGCACCAGGCGGCTGAGAAGGCGCTCAAGGCTGTCTTTGAGCAGAGAGGCCAGAAGGTGTGGGGGCATACTCTGACGTTTGTGCTGCAGGCGCTGCAGGAACAGGTCGACGTACCTCCCGATCTTTTCAATCGGGCCAAAATCCTGGATAAACACTATATCCCTACCCGCTATCCCAACAGCCTGGAGCAAGGCGCCCCAACGGAGTTCTACACCAAACAGGAGGCCGATGATGCCATCCGTTATTCGGAAGAGATCCTGCAATTCTGTGACGGTCTACTCCATTGATGAACAGGCTGTCTGGACCGCGGTTGAACGCTTTACCGATGAGTTGGCGCAGCAGCCGGAGGTGTTGGCCGTCGTCCTCTTCGGTTCCCTGGCCGACGGACATCTGGGGGTGGGCAGCGACGTGGACATTCTACTGATTCTCGCTCACAGCGATCGGCCTTTCCTCGATCGCAGGCCACTTTACATGCCGGATCGCTTCCCAGTGGACCTCGACCTGTTTCCATACACCTTAGCCGAGATCAGAGGCGGGCAACCCCTGGCCCGCGAGGCCGTGGGGAAAGGGAGGGTGCTGTGGCAACGAGCGGGGTTCAATCTCTCGAAAATCAGCATGGAGGTGGTGGAAAAATGAGTTGGAAGTCTTATCGCGTGATCTTCCGCCTTTACTCACCCCTTCACATTGGATGGCGCAAGCTAGGGAACCTACAGCAAACACGGCACTACGTCACCGGCAAGGTCCTTTGGGGCGCATTCACCGCGCGGATGACGCGCGATCTGCCGGAGTTGGGAAACTACGAGTGTGTGGGAGCGCGCGTGAACAACGAACTGGCGTTCAGTTATTTCTATCCCGCCGTGGGCGAACGGGTGAACGCATGGCCGTGGGATGACCCCGACGAGTTCGCCTGGCATTACCTGGGCTCCTACGCCTCCACCTCTCTCGACTACAGCCGCAACGCAGCCGAAGAGGGAAGCCTGCACGAAACTGAATTCATCGCCCCCACCACGCGCGAGGGGAAGCCCGTTAATCTGGTCGGCTACATCTTTGAACGCACAGGTTGTACCCTGCCGTGGCGCAGCGTTCTATCGAAGCTGCAACTAGGCGGCGAACGCGGCTATGGCTGGGGCCGAGTGAAGCTGGCAAATGGACCGCAGAAATATGATGGAAAGGCTCTATTCGGTTGGCGCACAGACGAAAAGGACGGCTGGCCGCCGGTGCTCATCGCCGGGGAGAATGCCCGTCTGTCGGCACATGCTCTTGCCACCGAGTTTGCGGGACGGAAGCCGCTGCAGGGCGTTCACGGGGAGATCGAACCGTTGGTCGGTCGGGAGACCATCTTTGCTGGTCGCTTCGGAGTTAATGTCAGCGAGGCGCGTGTCTGCTATTCGCCAGGTGGCAAGGTCGCGGCCGGGATGAAGATACGCATCGGCGATTATGGCATCTGGGAAGCAAGACGTGGAACTGCGGAGGGTTGAGGATGAACCTCCGCTCTTTGTTTCCGCAAGCCGGGTTGTCTCGCAAAAGAGAAGCTGGTAGACTGCGGTTGGCGGTCTCCATGCTGAGCGCAGAGGAGATCAGGAGCAAGCTCGAGCCTTACTCTGCCGGACAGGGAGAGATCCTGCCGGCGTATCTCTTCGGTTCTGCGGCCCAAGGACGTATGAATAGACTGAGCGATATCGACATCGCCCTCCTCGTCGACGAGGAGAAGTTCAAGGAGCTCGATATCGGGAGGCCTTATGGCTACAAAGCGGCAATGATTGCCGGCCTGATGGGCTTGCTTCGGATGAACGAGATCGATCTGGTTCTCCTCCATCAGGCGTCTCCCCTCTTGGCCAACGAGGTGATCAGCGAAGGATCTCTCCTCTTCTGCCGGGATGAAGATGTAAGAATCGCCTTCGAGGTCTCGGTCAAGCATAGGTATATAGATACCGAACCGCTGCGCCCGATCAAGCGGCACTATCTCTATGAACGCATCGACCGGGACGAATTCAGCAAGGTTAGACTGCCATGATTAAACGAGAGATCATTGAGAAGCGCCTCGACGATATGGCTACCCGTGTAGCCCGTTTGCGCCGGTATCAGCGGCTCTCGTTCGAGGACTTTGATCACTTTACCAGATATATCAAGCGATTTCTAGTAGAGAGTGAATCTCGCTAAAATAGAGGCCCAGCGTGAAGTGTGGCGCTTGGGCCGCTGTGATCAGCCAAAGGAGCGAGTGGGTGAACGTTGAGACAGACACCTCTCTTGTCTATACAGGCACGCAGGTCAACTACTACTTTGTCTGTAAGAGAAAGCTATGGCTCTTCTCGCACGCGCTCTCGATGGAATCCACCTCGGATGTGGTCAGTTTAGGAAAGCTCATCCATGAAACTTCGTACCCAAGGCA
>JAJOKK010000220.1 GCA_021129875.1 Candidatus Bipolaricaulota bacterium | reverse complement strand
GCTGGCACCCCAGGGATGGTTTTGCTGAATACGTACCATCTAAACACCTCCTTGAGATGGTCGATCCATACCCCTCCCCTCCCTTGACGGGAGGGTGGCTCGAAGTTTCTCAGGCTCGGTGAATGCACGACGCAGGGAGAAAATTCAGGACGAGCAGGATCTAAAACTTCCGTCTACCCACCTGAAACGGCGAACAAGCCATACGGTTTATCGTGAAGTGGACCCTGCACTAAACCCGTATTAAGCAGTATTGGTCATAACAAAGTTGTAGCCGCCACCAGCAGCAGGGCAAATCCAATAACCAGCAATAACCAGACCATTTTATTCCAAAGAAATATCTTCCTACCGTCGAATGAGGCAAACGGAAATATGGGAATCAGGTTAAAGAAAACCAGAGCAGAATTTGCCCCCACTCCAACTGCCCCCAGAGCTGCGAGCCACTCTGTGTTTGCCCAATAAACCAGAGCTAAAGAGCAGAAAGCCAATATCATATTTACAGTTGGACCTGTCGCATAAATCAGCCCCATCGTCTTGATATCTTTGTTATATGGCCAGTCTTTTTGCCTGATGAAAGTAGAGCCATAAAAGGGGACCAAAACACCCAATAAAGCCAATACAGCGCTGAACACCAGCCCTGATTCCCAGATCTTAAAGACGGTTTTCAGGCCAAAGAAGCGGGCAACTAGCTTATGTGAAAGCTCATGGGCAAAAATACTCACTCCTGCAACCCCCAAAGCAAAGAGGGCGGAATTCAGCCAGTGGGCCTCAGGCAGGATGCCCACCACCCAGAGAACGAAACTGAAGCCGAGCCAAGCGAGAAGAAAATGCCATCCTGCTCCGGCCTCTCTCGCTATCCGGCTCTCTTTGCCGGGCTTCCGCAGTAGAAAAGTGCCGGCCTCCCAAAAGTAGCCATTAACCCACCACAGTGAAATAGTTTTCCACCCAAAGAGCTTAAGTTGTTCGCTGAACTCAAAAAGATCGAACCCATGATGCAAGGCCATATTCCAGGATGAGGAATTAAAGCGGTCTACTATGTAGTAGAGCGTTTTGCATCCTTCCTTCTGGAAATGGGACATAGCGGCATCCACTAATGCCTTGCCCACGCCTTTCCCTTGAGCATTACGATCAACAAAAATCCCTCCAACCATACCCACCTTTTCTCCAGCATGAGTGTCAATCAGGGGAACAACACATCCAACGATCGTCTTCCCATCAACAGCGACCAGGGCATCGGCCTTGTGGGGGCGGTACGCCAGATAATAGAAGTAATATCTCTCCAGTATGCTCAGTGTTTTAGCAATTTTCCAGACTGCCTTGTCTTCATCTGGTTGGACATTTCGAATGATGATTCCCGGGTTCATTTTTCGTCCTTTGTATGTCAGCAGTGTCAGTAGGGGTCAGACCTTTGATCTTGGTGTTTTTTCGGTGCTCGGCATTTTCGTGCAATCATCGGCCCGTAAAATACCAAGATCGAAGGTCTGAGATGCCGCGAGTCCGATCAGTAGCATGAGTATCAGCAACAGGATCATCTCACCGAGGTCTATTTCTATCTCCTTTGCTACACACTGCTTTCCCGGATAGTTGGCGACGGTGTTACTACCATCATACTTGTGGCGCTGTGCTGCCTTCGCGAACAGTGTAGCGCGCGGCATCTCCGGCGTCTACGTGGGCGGAGGGCGGGTCAGCGTACGCCGCCCTCCGGGAAAGCGTGTTCGATCTTTGCCCACACCGCAAGAAGTTCTCGTTCAGAGAGCGCGGCCCTGTCGCGCCATCCGGGATCGACGAGCTCCTTGTCGGAGGGGACGACGAACTGTTGCAGAAAGTAGCGCTTCGCCCCGGAGAGAAGCGGGACCAGCCCTTTGATATCAGCTTCGCTCATCGTCGGGGCGACGGTGGTGCGAAACTCGTAGTCAGGGGCGCGCGCGATGATCAGGGCGATCGAACGTTCGATCGCTTCCATATCGACATGTACCCCGGTCAGCTCGTCGTAGCGCGCCGGGGAACATTTTACGTCCATCGCCACGTAATCGATCAGGTGGGCGCGCAGGAGATCGTCGAGCATCTCGGGGCGGGAGCCGTTCGTATCGAGCTTGACAAGCAGCCCGAGCCTCTTTACCCGCGCGATGAACTCTGGAAGATCGTGATGAAGGGTCGGCTCACCGCCGGTGATCACCAGACCGTCAAGAAACCCCTGTCGCTCCCGCAGGAAGTATAAGACCTCTTTCTCCGGGAGAAGGTTGAGCCTCTTGCTTTGCTTCGGCAAGACAAGTTCCGAGTTGTGGCAGAACGGACAGCGGAAGTTGCAGGCGGCGGTATAGGCGAGCGCGGCTATCATGCCTGGGTAATCGGTCAACGTCGTCGGCAACAGGTAGGCGAACTTCATAGGGCGCAGTAGGGGTCAGACCTTTGATCTTGGTGTTTTTTCATTACTCGGCATTTTCGTGCAATCAGCGGCTCATAAAACACCACGATCAAAGGTCTGACCCCATGATGCCCCTGTCTCGGATATCATCCAGCAATGCCATGTAAACATCCTATCAGATCCACGCCCCTGAGGCAATCCATAGATGGCCCAACGGGTCAGACGTCAGCAGCGACCCCTAAACACGAGCCACAGTGCATCCCCGGCAGTCAGGTCGATCCGCTTGTTCGCTGCCGCTTACTTGCGGCGAACTCGATATCGTGTGTCGAGTAGCTCGCGAAAACCTTGTATGCCATGACGTCACCTCTCTTGTCCATCGGCACCAACGTTGTTTAATCGTACGTATTCAGTAAACCCATCCCTGAACCGTGTTCGCATGAGTAAAGAACCACGGATGGACACTGACACACACGGATTATTACCGGAGAATGAGATGCGACAGATCACCGGGTGCGCAATGGAAGCGTTGAACGCTCTCGAACACGGGCTGTTGGAAAAGCCGTACGAGAACGCGTACTCCGGGGTCCTTCGATCTTGATGCTTTTTCGTTACTCGGCATTTGCCTCCAATCATCGGCGCGCAAACACCAAGATCGAAGGTCCTCGCCCGCCGAGAGTTGATATCGAAAGTGGGTTGCAGTAGTATTGTTTGTCATGGCTAACTTCGCTAAGAAGGTGGGTTCTCCAATCTGCGATTCGTCGAGCGCTGAGGACTATCTGGAGGCGATCCTGGTTCTCAGTAGCGACGATAATGATACCTGTGCAACGGTCCGCGTGACCGATCTCAGCACTCGGCTGGGCGTCAGCAAACCAAGCGTTTCTGCTGCCGTAAGGAAGCTAGCGCATGCCGGATATGTAGAGCATGAGCCGTACGGCGGTGTGACGCTGACTCGCGCCGGCCGGGAACGGGCGACCGAGGTTCCTGCGCGGCATGCCCTGCTCCATCGCTTCCTTGTAGAGATTCTTGGGGTGGATGAGCAAACAGCGCAACAGGATGCGTGCCGCATTGAGCATGACCTGAGCGATGAAACCGTGAAGCGCCTCACTCAGTTTGTTGAATTCCTCACCGGAGCAGATTCAAAACATGCTGTCTGGAAGGATGCCTTTGCGAAGCAGATCACGCTCGGGACACTTCGGGCGGACTAGTTTTTTTACCAAAAGGGCGGTTAGACGCGCCTAATATGCAGGACGCCACCCGGAAGGTGGATGATGAGCGAAAGAAGATTGCGGAATTTAAAACGGTTTCAAGGTCAACGGAACCGTGCGCAAACGCCTGCTTCAGCACGTATCAAAGACCGGTCGTTTGCTCGAGCTATGCTATCGGAAGCGTACCGGTGATGCTGCTCGCTTGGGTCTTTCGTAAACGGACATTTTGTGATAGGACTCTCGCGGTAACGGGGAGGTGGTGGTATCGCAACACACAGGAAGGTGTTTTAGTGTTGTATACAGCAACAATGAATCAATAATCTGAGGAAGGAGACAAAAGCATGAATCGACAGGTTAGAAAGATGATCAGGCTTAGCGGCTTGATGATAGTTATTTTGGTGTTGGGAGTCGCTATGGGCGGAGCCGCTGACGCCGGTGCCGCAGATACGGAGGGTGCTCCACTCGAGCGAATCACGCTGGTCGCCCCTCCCGGGCCGTTAGCGATTCCAATGGTTTACCTTGTAGTGAACAACAGGCTCTCGGCGATTGCCGAGGAGATCGACTTCTCCCTCTGGAAGAACCCAGGCCAACTCAGGGCGATCGTGGCCGGCAACCAGGCCGATTTTTTAACGCTCCCCTCGAACGCAGCAGCCATGTTCTACAATAAGGGATTGGGCGTACAACTGCTCGATATCTCGGTGTGGAACATTCTGTCTGTAATCAGTTCGGACGACACTATCGCGTCGTTCTCCGAACTTGTCGGGAAGGGAATCGTGATTCCATTCCAGGGGAGTATGCCCGATCTGCTGTTCCGCTATATCGCTCAGCAACAGGGGTTGGACCCGGCGGTCGATTTTGAGCTTCAGTACGCGGCCAACCCGCGGCTGGCCGCGCAGCTCCTACTGAAAGGAAGAGTGCAGCATGCTGTGCTCCCCGAGCCGCTGGCTACGATCGTGATGTTGCAGACTCGGGGCACGGAACGGCCGTTGCATCGCGCGGTCCAATTTGAAACAGAACTCGACGCTCTCGGCGTTCGCGCGGCGATCGCGGGAACGGTTGCCCTCGCGGCGATACAGGAACGGCCGGATCTGATTGACATATTCCTTGCGGAATACGCACTGGCCGTGGCCTGGGTGATCGCTAATCCGGATGAAGCCGGCCGGATGGCGGAAGAACACCTGCCCGAGCTGGGCTTCAAGGCCGGCCCGGTCGCCCAATCGCTCAGGTACATCGATTGGGAATTCGTACCCGCCGGGGAGGCACGTCCGTATATCGACGCGTTCTTCACCGAACTGATGACCCTCTCTCCGTACGTCGTTGGTGGGGCACTGCCTGGTGACGGGTTCTTCTACCAGGTTGAGCAGTAGATGGCCCATCCGGCAAATCAGCCGAAACTTACTGTGCACGGCAGTCACCGGCAGTCGCTCTATGCGGCTGCCGGTGTGCTGACGCTGATCGCAGGGTGGCAGGTCATGTCGATGTGGATGCATCCGGCAATTGTTGCCTCGCCTGTTGCCAGCCTGCTCGCTTTCTATGGATTGGGGCAGAGCGGTCTGTTATGGCGGCAGTTGCTGATCACGCTGCAGCGGCTGGTCATCAGCCTGTGCATTGGCTGCGGTATCGGACTGACTGCCGGCCTGCTAGCGGGAACAGTCCCTCGTATTCGATCTTTTCTCGAACCGATCCGCTGGGTGGCCATGACGCTGCCCGCTATCGTGATCGCTGTTCTGGGGATGCTCTGGTTCGGTATGGGCGGCGGACAGGCGATCTTCCTGGTTGCCTTCATCGTCACCCCGGTGGTCTACGTCAATACAGTGGGCGGGATACTGGACATCGATCCACAGCTGCTGGAGATGGGCAGGACTTATCGCTTCTCAAGACGTCTATTGTTGTCACAGATCTACCTTCCGGGAATCGCGCTGCCCATCATCTCGGGATTGACGTTGGCTACGGGTATCGGAGTGAGGGGGATTATCCTGGCTGAGCTGCTCGGTGCATTCGACGGTGTCGGACACAGCTTTTCGCATGCCTGGACGCATCTTAAGACCGACGATATGTTCGCCTGGGTGATGGCGGCGCTGGCGCTGATGGCAGTACTTGAGTTTTGTTTTCTTCAGCCGGTTCGTCGCCGCTTAAGGCGATGGCAAGCGAGCACTGTACAATGATTCGGTTTGAGGGAGTAGATAAGAGTTTTGCAGATCTGTCCGTGCTACAGGCGGTCTCCTTCAATATCGGCAACGGGGAAACGGCCGCACTGCTCGGACCGTCCGGCTCGGGAAAGACGACCATTCTCCGCCTGATCGTCGGGGCGATTGCGCCTGATCAGGGGGGCGTGGACGTGCCCGCTACCAGTGCCGGCTATGTGTTTCAAGAGCCACGTCTTCTCCCTTGGAGAACGGCGAGACAGAACATCGCCCTGCCGCTGCGCGCGCGTGGATGGCATAAGAAGCGCTCATTGACAGAAGCCGACAAGTGGCTGGTCAGGCTGGGGTTGCAGGGTTTTGAGAACTACTATCCATCACAGCTAAGCGGAGGGATGATGCAGCGGGTCTCAATCGGCCGCGCACTGGCCATCTCGCCCGAAGTCCTCTTGATGGACGAGCCGTTCAGCGGCCTGAACATGGAGCTAAGAGAGACTCTGCTGACTCTCGTCTGTGATGTGATCGCCGACGGTAAGTTGACCACGCTCTACGTGACCCACTATCTGCCGGAAGCGATACGAATCGCAGAACGGGTGTTGATGCTCAATTCCAATGGCGAACTCAGAGAACTCAGCCGCGCGGATCAGGCCGACGCAATCAATGCCTTTGTTCAATCCGTTTCGCATGGATTGATGGATGCAGATGCCGTGAATTTCCGGCGAGACAAGAAAAGCACAACCCAGTTGAGTGATACCGAGCAAAAACCGGCAGCGGAGCGAGTATTGGAAAGGATGAAACTATGAAATTCGTAACCGTTGCCGGGCCGCCGTCTGTCGGGAAGACAGCGGTTCTGATCCACACCGTGAAGCACCTCCTTGGTGACGATATTAAGGTGGTTGTTGCCAAGATCGACTGTCTGGAGACGAACGACGGGGAGAGATACGGTGCGCTGGGGATTCCGGTTCTTAAGGGGCTCAGCCAGGATATCTGTCCGGATCATTTCTACGCCGCAAACCTGGAGGAGATCTTCACGTGGGCACATGGGCAGAACGCAGAGTTGACCGTCATTGAGACCGCCGGACTCTGCCATCGCTGCGCACCTGCGATCGACGGTTGCCTGGCCATCTCGGTTGTCGATCATCTGAGTGGAATCGATGTGCCGCGCAAGGTGGGACCCATTCTATCGACGGCCGATGTGGTGGTCATCACCAAAGGAGATGTGGTCTCGCAGGCCGAGCGGGAGGTATTCCGCCATCGGGTTGCATTGGTCAACCCCGAGGCGGCGATTCTTGAAGTGAACGGGTTGACGGGAAAAGGAACACTGGCATTGAAGAAGATGATGAAACAGGCGCCTGATATTGATGGAGTCACCGGTCGGACGCTGCGCGGGTCGCTACCGTCCGCTATCTGTTCGTACTGCACAGGGGAACGTGAGATCGGCGCCTCGTTCCAAGTCGGCCATGTGACCAAGATTGAAGTGAGGAATTAATATGCGCGATCAGGATCTAAGAATCACTGTGCTGAGCGGAACGACCAAGGACGGCGAACAAGAATTGCTCGATTGCCTCGACCTGGCATCCGGGGAGATCGTTGCCCTTGTTGGCCCGACCGGCTCGGGAAAGAGCCAACTTCTTTCCGATATCGAACAACGGGCGGCGGGAGACACTCCGTCGAAGAGGACCGTACTTGTACACGGAGACGCGGTGGATGCAGATAGTCGGGGACTCATCGCCCAGCTGTCGCAGACGATGCGCTTTGTCATCGACATGGCAGTCGCTGATTTTCTATCCGTACATGCGGCCAGCCGTGGGTTGGATCGCAGCGTGGTCGATGAAGTCATCGCACTGGCCAATCGCCTGACCGGCGAACCGATGGCGCCGGAATCTCCGATGACCACACTCAGCGGCGGACAATCGCGGGCATTGATGATTGCGGACATCGCGCTGATCAGCCGGGCCCCGATCGTGCTGATCGATGAGATCGAGAACGCGGGCATCGACAAGCTGCAAGCACTGGAAACTCTCTCTGAGGAGGGGAAGATCGTGCTGATTGCCAGTCACGATCCAGTGGTTGTTCTGATGGCGCAACGGCGGGTCGTGATGAAGAACGGAGGTATGAGCCGGCTCTTACACACCAGCCTCGAAGAGGATGCCCTTCTCTATCATTTGGTTACCATTGATCGGGAGATGGGCTTTGTCCGAGAGAGACTACGAAACGGCGACCAAGTTGCACATGAATCCACACTGGAGACTAACAGGAGGTTGAATTGAACAAGGTCCATATGGGTGTTCCCCTGGTAATGGAACGGCTGATTTTTCCGACGATTACCGAGATGCTGGACGGGGTTGAGCTGGAGACGATCCGCTGGATTGCGGAACTGAATCGCTTCACCGACTTTGGCCCGCTCCCGCTGGATGAGAAAGAGATCTACGAGGTCATGGTCACGCACCAGGTCTCGCACCTGCGCGATCGGAACCGGATTGCCGAGAGCGGAAGCTACGCCAACCTTCGCGACAGCTTCCCAGCGATGCGAAGCGACCTGGTGGAACGTGGATTTGAGGAGCCGTCCGGCTATTTTGTGGTCTTCTGTCTTGTACCGGTGGTGATAATCCACCATGCGGCGATCAAGGAACCACCGCGTTCATGGAAGGAACTGGCCGAACCTCAGTGGAAGGGACGGGTGATCACGTTCGACATGACCGTGATCCACAGACTGCTCGGCATCGGAATGAAGGAGATCATCGGGGACCGCACCGAGGAATTTATGGAGAGCATCGGCTTCCATGGCGCCCCGATCAATGTAAATCATGAGGTCGACTCCGGCCAGGCCGACGTGGCCATCATGCCTCTTCCGTTCGCAAGAACGTCCCGTCAAGGGAACGTCCGGATGCTGTGGCCGGAGGACGGCGCGTTCGTTGTCCCTAACGTTATAACATTCAAGAAGAACCCAGATCAGCGAGCGATCGACATTGGTAAATATCTGCTTTCCGACAAAGTGCAGCGGATGATGAACTCGCTTGGACTGATCCCGGTGAGCCCAAATGCAGATTTACCAGTACAGGTTACTGAAAACAACCTCAACCTGCGCTGGCACAATTGGAGCGAGTTCATTAAAGCTTTGAATAGCGATTAGACGTACGCATTCAGCAAGCCCATCCTTGAGCCGCGTCCGAGGGAGAAAAGAACAACGGATGTGACATATCCCAGGGGCAGACCCCTGCCCCCTAGGGGCTTATCCGTATTTCTCGACTCTGGACTTCGGACCATGCACCCCCCACGCGAATCGGGAAGCAGGGGCACGCGAAGACGTGAAGGGCGCGAAGAGAGAGGTCACAACAACCCCTCGGGCTCGTTCATCTGTTCTGTTGGTGGGGGCAGTCCTAGTGTCGTGTCAACTCTGAATTGTCATTTCGACCGAAGGGAGAAATCTTAG
>JAJOKK010000229.1 GCA_021129875.1 Candidatus Bipolaricaulota bacterium | reverse complement strand
CGAATTGTCTCATCAAAAAAGTACTCCAAATCGTATCGTTGCCTCACCTAAAAAAAGGGAGTAGGGGGGCTGGCCTTCGATCTTGGTGTTTTTTTTCGTTACACGGCATTTTCTTCCAGTCATCGGCCCGCAAAACACCAAGATCAAAGGTTTGACCCCAGGATACCCCGCATGCAAGCTGCAGTCGGCAGGTGCTAACCAGGAGCGTGCACAGCATGCGATGCCAATTCGCTCCTTGGAAAGCGAGGGCAATTCCCTTAGCATTAACAGACTAACCGCCAATAGGGAGGCCGTTAACGATGGGGAAGTATCAGTTTATCGAACAGGCCCTGCAGGATCTGCGAGAGCAAGGGCTGTACAACATCATCCGGACGATCGAGAGCTCGATCGGTGCATGGGTGGTGGTAGAAGGGAAGCGCGCGCTCAACATGTGCTCGAATAACTACCTCGGGTTTGCCGATGACGAGAGGTTGTGCACGGCGGCTAAGGATGCAATCGATAAGTATGGGGTCGGTCCGGGGGCGGTCCGCTCGATCGCCGGGACGATGAGTCTGCATAGCGAGTTGGAGGAACGGCTTGCCGAGTTCAAAAGGACCGAGGCGGCACTCTCTGTTCAGTCCGGGTTAAACACCAATCTGGCGACGATTCCGCTGCTCATGGGGAAGGGAGATGTCATTTTCACCGATGAGCTGAACCACGCCTCGATCATCGACGGCTGCCGGCTCACTAAGGCCAAGCGGGTGATCTTCCCCCACTGCGATGTCGCGGCGCTGCAGCGACTGCTGGAGAGAACAAGGAGATCGAGAAGAAGATGATCATCACCGACGGGGTCTTCTCGATGGACGGGGACCTCGCCCCGCTCCCCGGGATCGTGGAAGTAGCCGAAGAGTACGGTGCAATGGTGATGGTCGACGACGCCCACGGTGAAGGGGTGTTGGGACATCACGGCCGGGGGATTGTCGATCACTTTGGCCTGCACGGTCGGGTCGATATCGAGGCGGGGACGATGTCCAAAGCGTTCGGGGCGGTCGGCGGCTACATCGCCGGCAGCGAGGATATTGTGGAGTACCTCCGTCAGCGGGCGCGGCCGTTCCTCTTCTCCTCTGCCGCGACCCCGCCGGATGTCGCGGCGTGCATCGCAGCGATCGAGATTCTGCAGGAATCGGACATGCCGGTGAGGAAGCTATGGGAGAACACAGAGTACTTCAAGGCGGGGCTGGTCGAACTCGGCTTCGACATCGGGGCAAGCGCGACACCGATCACCCCGGTCATGCTCGGTGAAGCAAAGACAGCGTGGGACTTCTCAGTGCGACTGTTTGCGGAGGAGATCTTTGCCACGGCGATCGCCTTCCCAACGGTCCCCCACGGACGTGCGCGGATCCGGGCGATGCTGTCAGCCGCCCACTCGCGCGATGATCTCGACTTTGCGATTGAAAAATTCGCCAAGGTCGGCAGGGAACTACAGGTGATAACATGACGCTGAAAGAAACGATCAGGACAGATGCCGCTCCACCTGCGGTCGGGCCGTACTCGCAAGGGATCCGCAGCAACGGGTTCATCTTTACTTCCGGACAGCTCCCGGCGACCCCGACGGGTGAGCTTGTTACCGACGATATCGCCGCCGCCGCACGCCGGTCGCTGGAGAACGTAAAGGCGGTGCTGGAAGCAGGGGGAGCGACGATGGAAGACGTTGTCAAGGTGACGATCTACCTCACCGATATGGCTGATTTCGCTGCGGTGAATGAGGTCTACAAGACCTTCTTCCCAGCGCCGGAGCCGGCCCGTTCCTGCATTGCTGTCGCCGCCCTCCCCTTGGGGGTGGCAGTCGAGATCGAGGCTGTCGCCAGTAAACGATGAAATTCTTCGACACACACTGCGATACTGTGCTGAAGGTGGTCGACGGGCTGCTCGACTTTCAGACCGGAGAGGGCAAGGGACACGTCTCTCTCCCAGCGATGCTCTCCGCCGGATCGTGCGCGCAGGTCTTTGCCTGTTTCGTTCTGAGCGCGCACTACCTCGGGAAGGAGCGGGAGACGGCCGAGCGGATGATAAGCGCTATCGGCGAAATGGCCGCAGGGAGCGAGGGGAAGATGGAGGTCATCCGCACCGGCGCCGAACTCCATACGGCGTGCAAGGACGGCCCGATCGGTGCGTTGATCGGTCTGGAAGGAGCCGACCCTCTGGAGGGGAAGGCCGAGAACCTACGGCATTTCCACCGGCTCGGGGTGAGTGATCTCATCCTCGCCTGGCAGGACAACCCCTTTTCCGGGACGGCGTTCGGCACGGACACCCCGCTCACCGCAGAGGGGATAAAGCTTGTCGAGCTTGCCGAGGAGCTCCGTGTGATGATCGACGTCTCCCACCTCTCGGACAGCGCCCTTGCCGACACATTCAGAATCACCAAGCGGCCGCTCATCGCCAGCCACTCCAACTGTCGCGCACTATGTCCTACGCTGCGCAATCTGACCGATGGGATGATCCGGGAGCTTGCCGATCGCGGCGGGGTGATGGGGATTAACCTCGCCCCAGCCTTCCTCGATCCCCGGTTCTACGAGCAGGCTCTTCCGCGGCAAAAAAATCTCTCTGTGTCTGAAATCTCACAAGGGGATAAGGAGCGGCTGCGTGCGGAGTTGAGAGCCATCTCACGCCCGTCGCTCGACTGGGTGACCCGGCATCTCCGGCACGCGATCGATATCGGAGGGGAGGACTGCGTCGGCCTCGGCGGCGACCTCGATGGGATCACCAGCACCCCGGTAGGAATCGAAGGGATCGCCGACTATGCTCAGCTCCCCGATCTCCTCCTCTCAGCAGGCTTTAACGATCGACAGGTGGAGAAGGTCTGCTATCGCAACTTTGAGCGCGTCTTCTGCGATGTTCTGCCCCAAGGCTGAGGCCGGCGGGCGTAAGCCCTGAGGAAGAGAGCGTGTTCTGCTCAGCAGAATACCTGACTGCAAATAATCTGAAAAGGTGGTGCTATGAGGGATAGACTGGTAAAAATACTCGCCAACCTCCCGGCCGATTATGCCGATATTCGCTACGAGGAGAACGAGAAGACCGCGATCGTCTATGAGGGAAAGGAGTTGCGCAAGATTGCTGCGTACTCCACCGGTGGAGGGCATTTGCGCGTATATGCGGATGGGGGCAAGGCGACTTCATCGTTCAGCTCACTCGACAAGGCCGCCCCGCTCGCGGCGGCGAGCCTCAGCGCAGCAAAGCTCGCCGCCGGCCATCGTACCCGCGGCTTGCGGTTGGCCGCCGCGCCGGTCCTCGACGGCGCATTCCCGCTGACCCCGGCCAAAGACCCACGCCGGCTCAGCCTGAATGAGAAGCAGGAGTTGCTCGCCCACTACAACGAGATCATCCTTGCCGAGCCAAAGGTGACGACCACGGTCTGCAGCTACGATGAATTCTGCTCGCGCCGCGTCTTTGTCAACAACGAGGGAACAGCTGTCGAATACGAACTCCTCATCGTCAACATTGCCGGGCTTATCGTGGTTAAGGAGGGGGATGTCGTGCAGCAGGTACGGTTCGCCTTCGGGGGGAGCGATGACTACAGCCGGCTCTTCGACCGCGAGGAGGACCTCAAGAAACAGATCGCGCACGCCTGCGAACTTCTCGCCGCGGAGACCGTACATGCCGGCGTATACCCGGTGGTCCTCGACCCGAGCGAGGCCGGGGTCTTCGTCCATGAAGCGTTCGGGCACCTTTCCGAGGCCGACGGTCTGCAAAACAACCCGGCATTTCGCGATCGGCTTCAACTGGGGACAAGGCTCGCCCGGCCGCTCCTGAACATCGTCGATGATCCGGCCCGGTTGGAGATCCCCGGCGGTTATCTGATCGATGACGAAGGGGTGCGCGCGGTAAAGACACCGCTCATCACCGCGGGGGTGCTGAGCGGTCGTCTCCATTCACGGGAGACCGCAGCTGAGTTTAACGAGCCACTCTCCGGGAACATGCGCGCGGTCGACCCGCAGTATACACCGATCGTCCGCATGTCGAACATCTTCATCGAACCCGGAGAATCAACGTTCGATGAGATGATCGCCTCGATCGACAACGGCTACTACCTGGTCGGCGCAAAGGGTGGGCAGACCTCCGGCGATCAGTTCAGCTTCGGCGCCCAGTGGGGCTATCGGATCGAAGACGGCCGCTTGGGGGCGATGGTCCGCGATATCAATATGAGCGGCGAACTATTCTCGACGCTCGAAGCGATTTCGATGATCGGGGACGATCTCGCCTTCTCCGAGATGGGCGGCTGCGGCAAGGGCGGCGGCGGGCCGATGCAGCTCAACCGCAAGTCCGGCAAAGGCGCCCCGCACATCAAGATCGATGCAGTGACGATAGGAGGGAGGCGATGACCAGACTGATGAGCATGGCGCGGGAAAAGGTCGACCAGTATGAACTCTACTGGCAACGCACGCATAAGATCGACGTGCGCTATGAGAACTTCCATCTGCAGCAGATAACAGAGAACGACCTCTCGTCGGTCGCCTTGCGGGTGATCGACCGTGGGCGGCTCGGGTTCTCCTACGGGGTATTCCCGGATCAGCCCGACCTCCTCGCGCAGGCAAAGGGAGCGGCCGTCTTCGGAGAGCAGGCTGAGTTCTCCTTCTCTGAATCCACGAGCTTCCCGCAGGTGGAGACACATGATGAACAGACCGCAAGCTTGACAAGCAAGGATCTGGTCGCCCTGTGTGAGGAGGTGAAAGAGCGGATCGCTGCGGTCCGGCCGGATATTGCACTCACCATCCAATGCGGTGCGGCAAGCCGCCGGCTGACCGTCGAGACCGGCGCAGGAACACACGCCGAGCACGCGGCAACCTCAGTCTCTCTCTCGCTCTTTGCGCCGGTGAAAGGGGCGGGCAGCGGGGTTGGCAAGTATCAGGCCGCGATATCACCGTTCACCCTACCAGTGGAGATGGTCGATGAGTTTCTGCAGTGGTACTCATGGAGCGAGACAGCCTCCACCCCAAAGACCGGTCGTCTCCCGGTGATCCTCGCACCGGAGGCCTCATTCCTCCTTGTGACCCCACTCTGCGCCGGGCTGAGCGGCAACGCAATCGCCAAAGGAACCTCACCGCTGTGCGGACGGATGGGGGAGACAATCCTTGCAGATAGCCTGACTGTCTACGACGATCCCCTTCGGGCCGGTGATCCCGCCTCACGCCCGTTCGACGATGAAGGAATCCCCGGCCAACAGCGGGCCCTGGTCGAGCGTGGTCTTCTCCGCGGGTATCTGCTCGATCTGCATTCCGCGGCAAAGCTGGGCGAAAAATCGACCGGCAACGGGTTCAAGCGCGTTCTGTTCGGCGGCGGGAGCGAGACCACGCCGAACCCACAGCCCGGGCACGTGGTGATCGAACCAGGACGGACACCGTATGCGGAGATGATCGCCGGGCTCGAAGAGGGGGTCCTCCTCTTCTCCGGGATGGGATTCCACTCGGGAAACTACCCGCAAGGCCAGTTCGCAGTGCAGGGGTTCGGGTTTCACATCGTCGACGGGAAGGTGAAAGGAAGGCTGGAGCGGACAATGGTCGCCGGGGATATCTATCAGGATATGAAGCATATCCGTGCGGTGAGCTGCGAGCGACGGGAAGGCGCAGGCTCTCTTGTCCCCTACATACTTGTAGATTCATTGCAGGTGGCAGGGAGACCGTAGCTGTAAAGACTGATCAAGCGCCTAAATGAGTACGCCCGGGGAGACCGATTGGAAGAGGTCTCCCCGGGCATCTTTTTTTTGCTACGGCTACGCTTCTTCGTCCCAGAGCCGGGGCGGCGCACCGCCCAACCCCGGCGGCGGACCGAGGATCTCACCGATCACGATCGCGGCACGCGGGTCCTCTGCCAGGATCTCCACGAGCAGTTGCAGCACAGGGGTCTTCATCTACCTTTCCTTCTTCTCGCCTGCGGCGCCACCTTTCTCTCCCTTGGAGAGCCCCTCGCGCATCTGGGTATCAGCCTGGATGTTCTTCATCCGGTAGTAGTCCATAATCCCAAACTGCCCGTTACGGAACGCCTCAGCCATCGCCCGCGGGATCTCGGCCTCGGCCTCGACCACGTCCGCCTGGCGTTCTTGGACCAAGGCGAGCATCTCCTGCTCCCTGGCGATCGCCATTGCCCGCCGCTCCTCGGCCTTGGCGCGGGCCACCTGAAGGTCGGCTTCAGCCTGATCGGTCTGCAGTTGGGCGCCGATGTTCTTCCCTACGTCGACATCGGCGATATCGATCGACAAGATCTCGAACGCCGTCCCCGAGTCAAGGCCTCTGGACAGCACGAGCTTGGAGATCGAATCCGGGTTCTCCAGCACGGCCTTATGCGAGTCGGCCGAGCCGATCGCCGAGACGATCCCCTCTCCCACGCGGGCGATGATCGTCGGCTCGGTCGCCCCGCCGACCAGACGGTCGAGGTTCGCCCGTACGGTCACCTTGGCGAGAGAGTGCAACTGGATCCCGTCCTTGGCCACCGCTCCGATCCTCGGGGTCTCGATCACCCGCGGGTTGACCGACATCGCCACTGCGCCGTAGACGTCCCTGCCGGCGAGGTCGATCGCTGCTGCGCGCTGGAAGTCGAGCTCGATGTTCGCCTTGTCGGCAGAGATGAGCGCCTTCACCACCGCGCCTAAGTTCCCGCCGGCGAGCACGTGTGCTTCAAGATCGGCAATTGATAGTTGTATCCCCGCCTTCCACGCGGTGATCATCGGGTTTATCACCCGGCGTGGGCTCACCTTGCGCAGGCGCATCCCGATGAGGGTCATCGGCCCGACCGGCACACTCGCCGCCAGCGCCGAGATCCACAGCCCAACAGGTACGAAGTAGAAGAAGATCCACAGCACCACGATTGCTATTGCCGGAATAATCCACAGAAATGGACTCATATCTAGCCCTCCTTTATTTTTCGGACCACCTTACGGTAGACCTTGTCCTTGATCGTCATCATCATCATCATCATCATTGAAGAAGAAGCCCCACAGAAGCACAAGCATTACTGGAATCGGAATACCCCACAGAAATGGATTCATATCTAGCCCTTCTCTATCTTTCGGACCACCTTACGGTAGGCCTCGTCCTTGATCACCACGATCGGCGTTCCTTCAGGGAGGAATCCCTCCTCACAGACGACGTCCGTCCGCTCGCCAGCGAACTCTCCGCTCCCTACTGGGCGCAGAACAGTGGCTGCAACCCCCTGGCGGCCAATCCAGGGGCTCTCCTCCACTACTTTGCCCTTCACCCGATCGAACACACGGCCGGTGATCGCCTGTGAAAGGACCATCCCGCCGAAGCGGAACCGCGTGTGTGGAAGCCGGGTGACGAGAATGACGATCCCCACCAAGGCGAGGACTAAGCTGCCGGAAACGATTCCGATTGCGTGCATCGCCGCTGCAGGGTCGGTGAACGGGCCGACCATGGAGGTGTAGAAACCGAGCCCGGCCAGCACCAGCCCGAGCAGCCCGGCAACGCCGAAATCACTCCCGGTGAGGACGAAGATCTCAACCAATATCAGCGCCAATCCTGCAACAAGGAAGAGGAGCGACTCCCACCCGGCAAAACCAACGAGGAAGTGCGACCAGAAGAAAGCGCCGAGGGAGCCCAGGCCGATCAGCCCCGGCAGGCCGAACCCAGGGGCGAGCATCTCCATGACTAGACCGATCAGCCCCGCGGTTATCAGCAGGGCCGCGATCAAAGGGAGGGTCAGGAAAGCTACTGCGGTATCGATGAACCGGGGGTCAAAGTGAACGACGGTCGCCTCTGCGAGCCCTTCTTTCTCCAGGAGTTGCGCCAGGCTCGCCACTTCCCCGTCGAAATACCCCCACTCTTCCGCCTCCAGGGAGGTGAGGGTGAGGAGCTTGCCGCGCTCGATCAGCCCTTCGATCTCTACATCGCGATCGACCATCGCTTCGGCGATCTCTGGAGGGCGGCCGCGTGCCTCCGCAGTGGCGCGGAAAAGTTTACGCACTGCTGAGACGACCTTCTCCGGCGCCTCCTCCATCCTTCCCTGATCGAAGAAGACCGGGGTCGCCGCACCGATCACCCCGCCGGGAGAGAAGTAGATCCGCTCGCAGGCGATGGCAAGGAGCGCTCCCGCCGAGAAAGCCTCACGGTCAACGAAGGCGATCGTAAGGATCTCAGCACCGAGGATCGCATCCCGCCCGGTCACCGCAGCGTCCAACGTCCCTCCGGGTGTAGAGAAGACGATGACCACCGCAAGTGCGCCGGCCTCTGTCGCCTTGGATATCCCCTGGCGCAAGTAGGATGCCGTTCCCCGTCCGATCGCCCCATCGACAGTGAGCACCCATACCTCTCCAGCATCCTGGGAGGTCCCCAGGATGGGGAGCGCGAGCAATAACATTAGAAGAACGATACTGATCTTCATGGATCCATCCTATAGGATTACCCCCTAGTCTGTCAAGCTCCCAGTCTTGCCGTACGGAAGATACGTATGAATACGGGGAAGGAGAACCGGGGCGGGTTGCGTAAGATAAGTCCGCGGAATTAGCAGACGCGCAGGTCAATATCCTGTGAGGGTTGCAGAGAGTGGAATCGGAACCTTCATACTTGACCTCGGCGCTCTTTGCGCTCCTGGGGGGTGCAGTAAACCCCTCTTCGGCTACTACACCCCCCGATGCGGTAAAATGCTTGAAACTAGGGGTTGAGATTGAAGACGAGCGATAGAAATGGTTTACGCAACAAGCTCAGCAGAAAAGGTTTATAGCAAGCTCGGATGCTTGTTGCATTTATTCGCGTTCACAAGAAACCTTTGCTGAGGGGGGAGGAAAGCGGAGATTCGCCGTAAGTAAATTGGCGCAGACAAATTGACTTGTTGTTTATGCGAGCTATAGGCACTATGCTAGGAATAGTCTCCAGAACGTCGGGCACAGGACCCGACGCTACATTTATCTTTCTGTAGTGGCGTACCTTGTGTGCGCCGTTCTCTCTTAATCGAGAACGTATTCCATTAAGCTGCAACATGATGATCAACTCCTTCGATCTTGGTGTTTTACGCTCCGGTGATTTGGAAAGAATGCCGAGTAACGAACAATACCAAGATCGAAGGTCTGCCCCCTCAAGTCGATCTCCAGAACGTCGGGCACAAGACCCGACGCTATCTCAGCCTCTCAACTTCTCAACCTCTCAACCTCTCAACTTCATCAATCCGTTCTCTCTGAATCGAGAAC
>JAJOKK010000186.1 GCA_021129875.1 Candidatus Bipolaricaulota bacterium | reverse complement strand
GTCGGAAAGTGTGATGAATCTCCCAAAATCAGAAGATTTTAATGCGCTGATAGAGAGCTTAACCGATCACGCATAGATGCCTTTTGAAGTAGTCTATCATGGCCTTCCCGCCTTCCACGCGAAGTTGTCGCAGACGCTTATTTAGCATCTGCAGCTTCTTCTTAAAACCGCTTGCCTTCTGTCCGTCGCCCGATGACGAATTGTCCGCTGCGACTGCGGCCCACATAGTGGGTAAACCCAAGAAAATTGAAGGTATTGGGACGGCACAGCCCGTCCCGATCACAGTTTCGTTGTGCGCCATTGCCGAATCGCAACACCGCTGTCTTGCTGGGCTCTACTTCCAGGTCAAATTCAGTAAGGCGTTTCGTCAGTTCCGACCGAAAGCACCGTGCGTCATCCCCGTTTTGAAAGCACATATCCAACACATAGTGTAGGTAGATATTGGTCGGCACGGGTGATCCCAGGCCCGCGGTTACCTGGATGGGGTTCCTACCCACTGGATTACGCGTCCTTACCAGGCCGCATCACGCAACAGCCTCCTAAGTTCTCGTTAAAAGAGAAATTCTGTGGTCTCCCTGCAAGAAAGAACGACCGACCCTCAGAAGGAAGAGCGCGAGGTCAGTCTCCCTTCCTCGCAACGGCAAGACACTGGTTGAAGATCTCTAGGAGGCGCAGAGTCGAGCTGTGGGCGGAGAGTTCCTTCGCTGTTTTGAGCGCCCCTTCTTTGAGCTGGGCGTAGCGCGCGCTGTCGTTCATCAGATCGAGCGCGATCCGGGCGAATCTTTTTTCCTCTTCCGGGGCAAAGAGGCCGTTTATCCCGTCACACACAATGTCGAGAACCCCCAACTCCCCGATCGCCACTACCGGTGTCCCTCCGGCCATGGCCTCCAGCAAGACGAGCCCTTGTGTCTCTGCCTTGGAGGAGAAGAGGAACAGATCGGCTGCCCTGTACAGATCGATCAGCTGGGGATGAGCGAGGAATCCGGCAAACCTCACCGCCTTGGAGAGGCCGCTCTTCTCGACCTGATCCTCCAGTTCCTTTCGTTTCGGTCCGTCCCCAGCGATGACGAGGACTGCCTCACGATCCTCCTCATGGAGCCGGGCAAAGGCGCGTACCAGGAAGGGGAGATTCTTCTCCATTGCCAGGCGTCCCGCGTAAAGGAAGAGGGTCGCTCCCGCCGGGATCGCCAACTTCTGACGCGGCTCCCAAGCCTGCTCCTTGCGGAAGAGGGAGAGGTTTACCCCGGATGGGAGAATATGGATCGGACGGTGCACCCCATACTCGACCAGCTTCTCCTTGAATGGAAGAGAGGGGGCCGTCACCACGGCGCATCTATTGCAGAATGCGGCGATTATCTTCTCGGTCTCCCTTTCCGGAAGGAGCGAAGAGAGGGGAAGATAATGGCGGCTCTCCAGTAGGTGTGTGTGATAGGTGTGTACATGCGGAATCCGAGAGAGGGTCGCCGCGCCGACTGCGACCAGCCCCAAGGAGAAGGGGGTATGACTATGGACGATATCGAGTCTTTTGAAGCTCCGTGCTGCCTTCCGGCTGTAGGGAAGGGCGACCCGGCTCGCCTTGTGAAAGATGAACCGGCGCGCGCGGAAGCGGAAAAGGTGCTCCTCTTTGTCGCGGAACCCCTTATATGCCGGCGCGTAGATGTAAGCCTCATGCCCAAGCCGTTCCAACTCTTCTTTTAACCAGTGCACAGCAGTCGTCACACCGCTGATCTCAGGGAGGTAGGCATCGGAGAACAGCCCTATTCGCACGGTTCATTCCCTCGCTGGTAGACGATCTTCCCGTTGAGGATAGTCATCTCCACTGTGCGCTCGCTGATTCGTGATTGGTCCTCGCGCGGGTCCTGATCGAGGACGACAAGGTCGGCGAGCATCCCCGCCTCGATCCGTCCCTTCTCCTTCTCTTCAAAGGAGAGCCGTGCACCGGCCTCTGTATAGCAGAAGATCGCTTCCTCCACGCTTAGCCGCTGGCTGGAGTGGGGGGCGTTCACTGCCCAGTGGATACCGTACAACGGGGATATCGGCATGCAATCCGAACCGAAAGCAAGTGGTATCCCTCTGTCGACGACGAGGCGGTGCGGGTCAATCTGTGAATCACGCTCCTTGCCCAGCCGCTTCTGATACATCTTTTCCTCCCCCGACCAATTCCCCACAAAATTCGGCTGCATGGAGATGCTCAAGGACAACTCCCCTGCCCGTTCGATCTGCTCTAGCGTAGGAAGTTCAAAGTGCTCGATCCTATGACGCAGATCCGGCGATGTCTGGACCGCTGCGTGTGCGTCTAAGACCTGAGTGATCGCCCGATCGCCGATGGCGTGAATCACTGTCTGTATACCGGCCTGTTCGGCCCGCTCGATGAGAGAGGTGATCTCTTGCGCGCTGTAGTTCAACTCTCCTCTTTCTCCAGAATCAGCGTACGGCTCGCCTAAAGCAGCGTTCCCCGCTCCGATTGAGCCATCGGCGAAGATCTCCCCAATACCCCCAATGCGCAGCCAGTCATCGCCAAACCCGCTCGTAACCCCGAGCGCAGCCAGCGGCTCGAGCGCGGAGACCTCTGGGCATAGGGTGACGCGCAACGGAAGTCTGCCCCGTTCACGCATGTATGCGTTCAGATCGGGGGGGAGCATGGCGTGGACCGAGGTGATCCCAAGCCGCTGCGCGTAAGCGGCGGCCGCGTACAACGCCTCGCGCAAGGTCTCCCGGTCTGGGGAGAGGGTGCGTAACAGAGCAAAAGCCGCCTCCTCACGCAGGACCCCGTGGGTTGCATCGATTTCCGCCGCTGGGATCGTGGGAGGGACCCGTTTAAGGGCGGCTGTGTTGGCAATAAGAAGGTGCCCGTCTAGACGAACGGCGATGAGCGGGCGATCGACAGCGATCCGGTCAAGGTCCTCCCGGCAGAACGGTCGGCGATCGCGCCACCTGCTCTCATCCCAGCCAAGTCCGACAACCCACCCCCCTGCTCCACGCTCTCGCGCCACATTATTGAGCCGATCGAGCGCATCTTCCTTGGAGAGCCCGATAAGATCGATACGAAACCCTATCTCCGCCAGGCCAAGCTGCAAGAAGTGCGTATGAGCGTCGATGAACCCAGGGAGCACAGCCCTACCCGCTAGATCGATAGTCTTCGTCGCCACACCGGCCAGCGGGGCGACCTCCGCATCGGAGCCGACTGCGAAGATTCTCCCACAGGCAATGGCGATCGAATCTGCACCCGGAACAGTCGGGACTACTCCCCTCGTTAAGATCGTCTCCACCTTGATAGTCGGCATTGTTAAGTGAAGACTATGGTAGTACACTGCGGAACAAAGCACAACATCACTCCTTCCGTGCCACGATAACACCGCACACACAGCCTCCGGCCTTGCTCGCGCAACTTACACACCCGAATTGCCGCGACCTCCTCCTTTCTTCTGCTGCTTTAAATCCCCTCTCCCTGTTATGGGAGAGGGTTAGGGTGAGGGGAGAGCTGTCATCTCAAAAGGGGGGGGACAGAGCCTTCGTGTTCAAGCCTTAGCGGTCGTGACATTTAGATCCCGGACATGACACTCCGAATACGGGACACATCGCTCGGCCAGGATGAACAGCACTTCCTATCTCGTCAAGGCTGTGTTGCACGCAGCCGATGTCGTCGGGTGTCGTACACCCACCCTTGCACAATCAACGAGCAACCGGCAGGTTCACCTGACAGGTTCACCTGACAGGTTCACCTGACTGTTAAGGCCTGTTAGGTGACGATCTCCTCCAGTCGCCCTTGTTCGACGGCCTCGCGGATCTCAATAGCGATCCTCCGCCCGGTGGACATCTCTCCATTGAAGTAATAGCACGAATAGGGTGATCCGACCGGGTAGAGGTTGGTGCCGGCGACGATCCTTGCTGAGACCTCGAAGGCGACGAATTTCATATCCTCCCGACAGACTGTCTCCAGACAGAACGGGCCGAACAGGCCGGGGGCGAACAGCCGCTGCGATGCCGCCACCAGCCCTTCCCCGTAATCGAACAGCCCTCCGAGGAGCGACTCCCGGACGACGACCGGCCTGTTCCCTACCACTACATAGGTGGGTGGGCGATCGATCAGATCGTGGTAGCGGTAGATTTCGTCGATGTTCGTCTCATCGCGACGGTCGATCCCCAGCATCTCCAGCCGCGAGCGGATCTGCGAATAGAAGTAATGCGGATAATACCTTGTCCCGAAGATATACTCCTGAAGGGTGTACTGATCGATCAGTGCCGGGTCGATCCTCTTCGCGATCTCCTGCCGGTTGCGCGCGTGCACAAGGCCGCGTCCCCCTTTGGCCCCGGATAACTTGGCGATCACCGGGCCGTCGATAGCGTCCAGGGTGGGATAGATCCTGGGGACGGCAATCCCTGCGGCGATCAACCACTGATGTTGCTTTCTCCGATCGCTCTCCCACGGTAGGACCTGCTTGTTCCCATAGGTAGGGACGCGAAACCGCGCGAGTATTTCATCCGCCCCCACATACTCGACAAACGATCCATGGGGGATGACGACGGCGTTTTCTCGCAGAAGGTCCTCTTGCACTTCCTCGTCGAGCAGATCGGCGAATCTATCGACCACGATCAACCGATCGGGCGAGGCGAGCGGGAAGGATTCATAGAGCTTCTGTCGCTCCCTGGTGCAGATGCCGATGGTGCGAAACCCTTCTTGCCGCGCCCCGTGAAAGATCTGCAGGCTGGAGTGCGAGCAGATGGTGGCGATTGCAATCTGCTTCTGGTCATACCCGGCTGTCGTTTCTGTTCTTTTCATGTGCTGATTCGGGCCAAAGACCGTTCTTGGACAGCGTTGATGATCTCCATCGCCACCCGCCTCCCCGGCCCTACCTCCTTCAAGTACTTGTATTTCATGTACGGCGATGTTGTCTCCACACACGGGCATCCGGGGATCCGCAGGCTGACGTCGAAGACGATGAACTCCAACTGCCGGGTGATCGACCCCTGGAGCGCGAACAGGCCGATGATCCCAGGTGGATACTCTGGACGGCAGGCGTCGATGAACCGCTTTCCGGCCTGCCATATTCCAGCCAGCTGCGATTCACGCAGCGTGACGCCGCTATGGCCGATTTCGATGTTCTGCGGACGAGCCGAAACCTGCAACTGCTCCCTGGCCGGCATGCGCAACAGCCCGTCAAGGTCGGTCTGGATGCGGCGGTCGAACCCGAGGAGGTCGATCTCATCGGTCAGTGGCGAGAAGAAGAAGTTGGCGTTGAAGAGCGCTCCTTGCACATACTCCTCGATCAGCGCAGCGTCAAGATCTTCTTGCCTGATCCGCCCTTCTGCTATCGTCTGGGCGGCGGCCTCGTCAAAGGTCGCGGGAGAGGAGGCGAAGAAGAAGGCGCGCTCCTGCCGGCGTTCACTCTCTTGCACCTTGACGATTACCGGCCGGTCGATCTCCGCGCTGTTGGAAAAGACGCGCGGTCGCCGCAGACCGGCTCTGTCGAGCAGATAATACTGGTTCCGCGCAGCGGTCCTCTCCTCGGCACGCAGCATGTAGCGGTTTCCCATCAGCGGAACGAGGAACTCCTCCTCGATCCTACTGTAGCCGACGTAGCAGGCGAAGGAGCGATTGGGGACGAAGACCGTGTTGAGGTCGCGCAGCCGCTGTTGCACATCGGGATCGGCTATGTCGGAGAACTTCTCGACGATGATCAGGTGATCGAACAGGTTGCGATAGGCGTGCTGATAGATCTCTTCCCGTCCCTGCTCACAGACGACGACCGTCTCCAGCCCTTCTTGCTTGGCGCCGTAGCCGATCTCGAGGGCGGAATGGGAACCCAATACCCCCACCCGCACGCCGTATGGGGGGGCACCGCTCTGCGTGCGGTCGGATATTCTCGCTTCGTATTCGGCGATCACGCTGTGGATATCGCTGGTTGTAATCATCTGTTCGCTCCTTCGCTTGGGTTGTGGGGTCGCACCCATTTGTCTCGATGGTTTTCGGATCGCGCCGCGGCGATCACGCGTTCGGCGAGTTCGACGGCAAACCCGATGTAGTCCGCCGGGCAGAGGCGGGCGATCGGATCGTCCTTGGCATAATCCCCGGTCTTCGCAATGAGTTCGGAAAAATCGGCCTTATCGAGCGCACCTGCTCTTAGATGTTCTTTGACCCGTTCGTACGCATCGGCCGTGCCCGCTCGCCGAAGGAGTGTCTGCAGCGGCTCGCTCAACACCTCGAAATGGCGGTGAAGATCGGTGCTGATCGTCTCCTCTTCCACCGTTACCCTGTTCAGCCCGGCCAAGGCGCGGCGGTAGCCGATAAGGGAATGGGCGAACGTCGTCCCGATCGTCCGCCGGATCGTCGATCCGGACAGGTCCCGCTGCAAGCGCGAGCGGGTGAGAGCGGTGGAGAGGAAGACAAGGTCGGCATTGGCCTTGGTCAGGTTCCCTTCGCTGTTCTCAAAGTCGATCGGGTTCGTCTTGTGGGGCATCGTCGACGAGCCGATCGCCCCGCGACGCGGGCGGGTGAGCAGATACCCCTTGGATATGTAGAGCCACATATCGACGACAAGGTCGAGCAGGACGTTGTTGATCCGGATCAGGGCGAAAAAGAGGCGTGCCAATCGATCTCCCGACAGCACCTGGGTGGAGATGATCGCCGGTTCCAGTCCCAGCTGGGAGACAAACCGGGCGGCGAATCCCAGCCAGTCTACTTCCGGGAAGGCGAATCGATGCGCGCTGAGGTTCCCTGTCGCACCGGCGAGCTTGCCGTTCAGGCGTATCGCGCCCAGATGAGCGACCCCGTCTGTCAGCCGGTGAAGATAGACGGCGAACTCTTTCCCCAGCGTGGTCGGGCTCGCCGGCTGGCCGTGGGTGTGCCCGAGCATGGGGAGCCGTTTGTGCTCTTCGGCGAGGAGGAGCAACCGCTGCTCGATATCGGTGATCGCCGGAAGGATGACCGTGTGCACGGCGGAGAGGATCAGCCGGTTGTAGGCCAGGTTGTCAACGTCCTCTGAGGTGAGCCCGATGTGGATCCACGGCGACAGGCGCGCCAGACCGAGCTCTGTCAAGCGTTCCCGCAGGTAGTACTCGACCGCTTTGACGTCATGGCCGGTCGGGCCGATCCCGCCTTCGCCCTCCTGCTCGATGCGGCGGATGAACTCGGCGTCGGTGAGCGAGAAACGCTCACCGATCAGATTCAGCCCCGCCGCCTCCTCGGTCGAAAGGGAGAGCGGGAACGCCGGCAGTTCGCCCAACGCCAGCAGATAACGGACCTCTATCAGCACCCGTTCCTTCATCAATGCGTACTCAGAGAAGTACGCGCGTAGCGCACCGGCGACGGCAGCGTAACGCCCGTCCAGCGGCGATAGAGCGCATAACGATCCTTCTGTTCGGTCCTGGTTCATGCAGTCTCCTCTCCTCGAAATTTTGAGATCTCGTGCAACAGTCCGTCGAGATCGCGCGCTGCGAACCACTCTCTGCCCAAGTAGCTGTTCGCCAGCGCACAGTAGGTTTCAGCGCACAGGTCGCGGAATTTAGAGGGCAATGCAGCCGGCGCGCGCGCGCATCTCTTCTGCCAGCCCGTAACGCCGCCCGTGGATCGCTTGATCCGCATCACTTCTTCCACCCACAGGGGATCGTTTTCCAGGTGGTAGCGGCGGAGAACCTCCTTGTTTGCCGGCAGACCGTCAAGCTGAAACCGGTTCTCATCGGGGGTGCCGATAACATCGCAGACGAGGAGACGACCATTGAAACAGATAAATTCCAGCTTCCCATCGGCGATGGAAAGACCACCCTTCTCCGCCTGGGCGGCGAGGATCCGGCCGACCTCGAGCGTGATCTCCGTCATCCGCAGGAAGAGAGGCCCGCTTAGCCCGGAGATCAGAAGCGCCTCTTCATCTTCGACAAACCGGTCGCTCCCCTCGAGCTTGGTGAAGAACTCCACCATCGGTTCGGGCAGGGCTATCTCCTGATGCGGCCATTCCCGCATTTCAAGGCCCAGGTCGGCCGGGGTGCGACGGCGGCGCAGGGACGAGCCGGGCGGCACTGAAGAGCGGTACACGACCTCCAACGGAACGAGGTAGTTCTTTCCTGCTTCGCGCAGATAGCGATGGTAGCCGTAGCGACCGTCGCTACAGTGCAGCGGCGGCTTGGCCACTACTGCGATCGCCATCTCAGCGGCCGGCTGCGCCGGAAGATCGGCCGCATCCGCGTAGCGCACGATCCGGCGGTTGACCACCAATCCGCGGTAATGGGTGGCGATCCCGGCCCGTTCGAGCAACTCGAAGTTGTAGGCACTCATCAGGGCGAGGACCTTTCCCTTGTCTGGCAGCCGATCGGGCATCGCGCCCCAGTCGAAGACCGAGTAGCAATCGCTGAACCTGAATAGGCCGGTTCCAGGCGCGTGTTGCGACGCGGGTCGATCGACGATGATCTGTTTGACCGAACCGCTGATCTGCGCGGTTTGGGGAGGATCCTTCTCTCCGCTGCCGGCTGAGCTGTTGATCTTTTCTGTCAATGAGTAACCGCCGGGCATCTCTTCTCCGAAGGCGATAAAGCGAGCACTCTCACCTGTTCCCTCGATCCGGAGATCGCCACGGGCAAGGAGACGGAGCGTCTCGATCAGCAGCGGCAGCTCCAGTGCGGCTTCGGCCTGACGTATCACAGCGGTGAGCCGGGCGGCTAGCCGAGAGGTCGTGTACTGGTCGCGGTTGATCTTTGCGGATGGTCCTTCTGCGAGTCTTTCCCGGACCTCTTCCCATAGCGGGGCGAATTCTCCACCTTTAATCGGGATGGTAGCGTAGGAGAGGGTCGGTCCGGCGTCCCACTCTGGTGTGGCGAGGTGGATCTGTGCGCCGGCCGATTCGGCCTCGCTCTCGATCAGCTGCCGGATGACCTCCTGCCAACTCCCCTTCGGCCCGCCCGGCACGGCCGGATGCAGGTTGAGCAGGTTGTAGCGCCGGCACAGTTCGTCGCTGGTGAAGAACATGTAACCGACGAGGAGGATGGAATCGAAGCTGTAATCGCTGATCAGGTTTATTATCTCGTGGTGATAAAGAGTTCGCCAGCGAGCGCGGTCCGCTTTGAACAGCTGCGGCATGAACCGGCGGGCGGAATGGGTGATGATCGTTGTCGTTTCAGGATCGACCAGCTCGGTGAGCCGATGAGCGTTGCCGTCTTCATCAGCAGCGCGGCTGGAGAGGATGAACAGGAGATCAGCAGCGATCGACCCGTCTTTTGTCCGGGAGATTATCTCCTCCACCAGCTTGATGCCGCTTTCGCCGCCGAACGATCCGAAGATCCCGAACCTGTAGCTCATTCCTCCCCCACCTCCTGTTGCTCGCATCCAAACTCCAACCGGTAGTTTTAAGGCATTTTACCGCCTCGGGGGGTGTAGTAAGTCCCTCTTCGAATACTGCACCCCC